>JAYSQJ010000001.1:0-6897 GCA_043721635.1 Acidimicrobiales bacterium
GAGATGATCGCCCCGGCGTGGCCCATCTTGCGTCCCGGGGGCGCGGTGACCCCGGCGATGTAGGACACGACCGGCTTGGTCATGTGCAACTTGATCCACTCCGCGGCCCGCTCCTCCTCGGAGCCGCCGATCTCGCCGATCATCATGACCGCCTTAGTCTCGGGGTCGGCCTCGAAGGCGGCGAGGCAGTCGATGAAGTTCGTCCCGGGCACCGGGTCGCCCCCGATGCCGACGCAGGTGGTCTGACCGATGCCTTGCTGGCTGAGCTCGTAGAGCGCCTGGTACGTCAACGTGCCCGAGCGCGAGACGATGCCGACCGGTCCCCCGGCGAGGGCGATGTCGCCCGAGGTGATCCCGATGTTGCACTTGCCGGGGCTGATGATCCCGGGGCAGTTGGGCCCGAGCAGGCGCACGCCGGGGAAGTCCTCGACCAGCCGGTTGTAAGTGATCGCCTCGTCCTGGGCCGGGATGCCCTCGGTGATGCAGACGATGAAGGTGATGCCACCCTCGGCCGCCTCGATGATCGCCGCGGCGGCGAACTTCGGCGGCACGCAGACGAACGAGGCCGTCGCGCCGGTCGCACCGACCGCCTCTCGCACGCTGTTGAAGACGGGTATGCCGTCGACGTCGGTGCCGCCCTTGCCGGGGGTCACCCCGCCCACGACCTTGGTGCCGTAGTCGCGGTTACGCAGCCCGTGGAAGCGGCCCTGGCCGCCGGTCAGTCCCTGCACGATGACCAACGTGTTCTCGTCGACAAAAATACTCATGGCTCTTCCTTAGGCGTTCGCGAGGAGAACGGCCCGGCGGGCCGCGTCCAACATGGTCGGTTCGGTGATCAACTTCTCGCTCAGGTGGGGCGCGAGGATGGCTCGGCCCTCGACGGCGTTGGTGCCGTCGAGGCGCAGCACGATTGGCGACGCGATCGAAACCCGCGCCAGCGCCTCGATGACCCCCTGGGCGACGAGATCGACCCGAGTGATGCCCCCGAAGATGTTCACGAAGATCACCTTCACCTTCGGGTCGGAGTTGATGACCTCGAGGGCCGACGCCATCACGTCGGCGTCGGCGCCGCCGCCGATGTCGAGGAAGTTCGCCGCCGCGCCGCCGACCTGGTTGACGACGTCGAGGGTCGACATCGCCAGACCGGCGCCGTTGGCGATGATGCCGACGGTCCCGTCGAGGCCAATGTAATTGAGACCCTTGTCCTTGGCCAACTTCTCGCGGGGATCCTCGAACTCGTCGGCCCGGAAGTCCTCCCACTCGGGGTGGCGGAAGGAGGCGTTCTCGTCCAGGGTGACCTTGGCGTCGAGGGCGTGGACCCGGTTGTCGGGCGTCAGGATCAGGGGGTTGATCTCGGCGAGGTCGCAGTCGCCCAACGTGTAGCACTCGTAGAGACGAACGAGCAGCTGCGCCGCCTGCTCGCGCGCCGGCTCGTCCAACTCGGCCTCGTGGACCCAGCGCCGCGCGGTCTCGAGGTCGAGTCCGCGCACCGGGTCGATCGAGAGGAACGCAATCGCGTCGGGGTTCTCCTCGGCGACGACCTCGATCTCAACCCCGCCTTGGGCGCTCAGCATCCCCAGGTGGGTCTTGTTCTGGCGGTCCAGCGTGAACGAGGCGTAGTACTCCTGGGCGATGTCGCTCGAGCGCTCGATCCACACCCGTCGGACCACGTGGCCCTTGATGTCGAGTCCGAGGATGTTGCCCGCGTGCACGCGCACCTCGTCGACGTTCTCGGCCAGCTTCACGCCACCGGCCTTGCCGCGCCCGCCGACCTTCACCTGCGCCTTGACGACGACCGGGTAGCCCACCTTCTCGGCCACGGCGACGGCCTCGTCGACGGTGTCGGCGATGTCCCCGGGCGAGACGGCGATGCCGTAGCGCGCGAAGTACTGCTTACCCTGGTACTCAAAGAGATCCATCAACTTCTTCTTTCATCTGGTCAACCGTCGCGGGACGGTCGTGGCGAACTAATGACTGCGGGCTCGGGCGTCGAGGGCCGACTCGAGCCACGTGCCAATCTCGGCGAGCGACGCGCCGGGAGTGAAGACCCTCACCACGCCCGCGGCCTCGAGTGGTGCAATGTCGTCGTCGGGGATGATGCCGCCGACGACCAGCAGCACGTCGTCGCGGCCCTGGGCCTTCAGGAGGTCGATCACGCGCGGCACGAGGACCAGGTGGGCGCCCGAGAGCAGCGAGAGTCCGAGGGCATCGGCGTCCTCTTGGACGACGGCGTGCACGATCTGCTCGGGCGTCTGGTGCAGGCCGGTGTAGACCACCTCGAAGCCGGCATCTCGAAGGGTGCGAGCGATCACCTTGGCCCCGCGATCATGGCCGTCAAGGCCCGGCTTGGCGACTACGACTCGGTACGTGCGCTCCATCAGAGGACCAGTCTATGGCCCGTTGCCCGGGGCACTTTGTGCCCGAATGCGCACCGAGGACCTTCGAGTGCCCCGAGTAGCGTGAAGTTGTGACGACGATCTCCCTTCGCGCCAGAGGTCCGCTGCCGGCGCTGATCTCCGCGATGCGCCCACGCCAGTGGGTGAAGAACGGGCTCATCGTCGTGGCGCCGGCCGCGGCCGGGGTCCTCACCCACGCCGACATCATCCGACACACGGTGGCCGCGTTCCTCGCCTTCTGCGCCATCTCGTCGGGCATGTACCTGATCAACGACCTGAAGGACATCGAGGCCGACCGCCTGCACCCGACCAAGCGGTTCCGGGCGATCGCCGCCGGCCAGTTGAGCGCCAGGGTCGCGGTCCCTGCGGCCATCATCCTGCTCGGCGTCGGCTTCACCATCCCCTTCGCCCTGTGGCACCCCGGCGGTCTCTTCCTCGTGCTCGGCCTGTACGTCGTGATCACGTTGGCCTACAACCTGTGGCTGAAGAGCGTCGCCGTCATCGAGCTCGGCGTCGTCGCCAGCGGCTTCTTCCTGCGCGCTTACGCCGGGGCGGCGGCCTCGCACATCTTCGTCTCGACGTGGTTCCTCGTGGTGATCTCCTTCGGAGCGCTCTTCCTCGTGATTGGCAAGCGCTCGAGCGAGCTCCGGCAAGTCGGCGCCGGGGCGACTCGCAAGGTGCTCTCGGAGTACACGGCCGAGTTCCTGCACTCGGCGCTGACGATGAGCGCGACCGTCGTGGTGACCGGCTACTGCCTCTGGGCCTTCGACACCTCCGCCACGGGCCTCTCGTTCCGCCACGACACCATCGCGATCAGGCTCAGCGTCGTGCCGGTCGTCTTCGCCGTGCTCTTCATCATGCGCTCGGCCGACGCGGGCGACGGCGCCGCGCCCGAGGAACTCCTGCTGCACAACCGGACCGTCCAGTTCCTCGTCGTCCTGTGGGCGATCGCCGTGGCGATCGGGGTCTACGGATGACCCGCGCCACCCTCTACGGATGGGGTCGCACGACGGCCAGCATCGCCGACGTCGTGACGCCGACCAGCGACCTCGAGGTCGCCACGCAACTCGCGACCGCAACCGAGGTGATTGCGCGCGGTCTCGGGCGCAGCTACGGCGACGCCGCCCAGCTGAGCGGTGGGGTCGTGCTCGACAATCGCAGTCTGGGCGGCGTCGGCGAGATCGGCGAGGACGGCGTGGTCACGGTGGGTGCGGGCGTTTCAATCGACGAGCTCCTGAGCGTCTCGGTCCCCCGGGGCTGGTTCGTCCCGGTGACCCCCGGTACGCGCCAGGTAACCATCGGCGGGGCGATCGCCGCTGACGTGCACGGCAAGAACCACCACGTGGACGGCAGCATCGCCCACCACGTCCAAGAGATGCGCCTCGTGACCCCGACCGGCGCCGTCACGACCTCACCGACCGAGGATCCGTCGCTCTTCTGGGCGACGGCGGGGGGCATGGGACTGACCGGCGTGGCGACCACCGTGACGTTGCGGATGACCAAAATCGAGACCGACCAGGTGCTCGTGGACACCGAGCGCTTCGCCGACCTCGACGGCGTGATGGCCGCCATGGCGGGCGGCGACGCCCACTACCGCTACTCGGTCGCCTGGGTCGACTGCATGACCAGGGGCGCCCACATGGGACGCGCGATCCTCACGCGCGGCGACCACGCCGCGCGCGGTGACGTCGAGAAGCCGACGCTCCAGGGCCCCCGGAAGCCGAGGCTCGCCGTCCCCTTCGACGCCCCGAGCGGGCTGCTCAATCCCCTCTCGATCAAAGTCTTCAACGAGGTCTGGTTCCGCTCGGCCCCGAAGCACGAAGTGGGCGAGCCGCAGTCGCTCTCGACGTTCTTCCACCCGCTCGACGGGCTGCGCGACTGGAACCGCCTCTACGGACGGCGCGGCTTCGTGCAGTACCAGTTCTGCGTCCCCGACTCGAAGGGTGCGACGGTCGTCGACGCGATCAAGCGGCTCTCGGGCTCGGGCGTGCCGAGCTTCCTCGCCGTCTTGAAGCGGTTCGGACCGGGGAACCCGGGTCCGCTCTCCTTCCCCATGCCCGGCTGGACGTTGGCGCTCGACCTGCCGGTCGGGCCGCCGAAGCTCTCGGGCGTGCTCGACGACCTCGACGAGATGGTCCTCGAGGCCGGCGGGAGGATCTACTTCGCCAAGGACGCGCGACTCAGCCCCGAGAAGGTCCGCGCCATGTACCCCCGGCTGCCTGAGTTCCTCGAAGTGAAGAACCGCGTGGACCCCGAACACCGACTGACGAGCGACCTCGCGCGCCGTCTCCAACTGACCGGAAGGTAACCAACCATGGAGAACGCCTTCGGCCAACCCCAGAACGTCGTCGTGCTGGGCGGCAGCTCGGACATCGCGCGCGCGATCACCAAGAGGCTCTGCGCCGCGCGAGCCCACACCGTGGTCCTCGCCGGACGCGACCGTGACCTGCTCGACGGCGCCGCGCTCGAGGCCCGCGAGTACGGCGCGACCAAGACCGACGTCGTGCTGTTCGACGCCGAGGACCCGACGAACGCCCTGCGCACGGTGAGCGAGGCCTTCGCGAAGGTCGCAGAGCAGGTCGACCTCGTGGTGATCGCCGTCGGGCTCTTGGGCGACCAGAGCGCCGACGAGGACGACGCCGCGGCGAGCGCTCGGGTGGCGACGGTCAACTTCACCTGGCCGGTCGCCGCCCTCGCCGAGATCCGCCGTCGGCTCGTTCTCCAGGGCAGTGGACGCATCCTCGTCATCACGTCGGTGTCGGGGATCCGCGTGCGGCGCACCATGTACCTTTACGGCGGCACCAAGGCCGGCCTCGACCGGCTGTGCGACGGGCTGGCCGACTCACTGGAGGGAACGGGCGTGACCCTGCAGCTGCTGCGCGCCGGCGTCGTGCGCACGAAGATGACGGCCGGTCGCGCCGAGCCCCCGTTCACCACCGGCCCCGACGAGGTGGCGACGAACGTGATGCGCGGCCTCGAGAGCGGGGACCGAGTGATCTGGAGTCCGCCGGTGCTGCGCTACGTCTTCGCGGTGCTGCGAATACTGCCCAAGTCGGTCTTTCGGCGAATCACCGACCGCTAGCTAGCCGCCGGCCGTCGCCGTCGAGGGCGACCGCACGGTCTGGCTGTTGCGCAGCGACATCGTGAAGAAGTCGCGTTTCCACCACGTGACGAAGTAACGCGACGGCGGCCCGTTCATCGTGGGCAGCAGGCTGTGGCCATTGCCGCCGTTGATGGCGGTGTTGAGCGGCCCGTTGTAGGTCGAGTACTGGACCCAGTCGGTATTGATGTCGAGCTCCATCCCGCGCACCGCCCCGGCGCGCACGAGCACGTTCGCGAGGTCGCTGATGGACATCGCCGGTCCCCCGACGTAGACGAGGGCGCCGCTCTTCAGTTGGCCGAGCCCCGAGCGCCACACGTTGAAGGTGCCGCCGAGGGTCTTGCCCCAACTGATGGCGTTCGTTGCCGTGAGACCGGCGACCGGCTTGGCGCCGTCGACGATCAGGGCGAGGTTCTGGCGTACCGAGGCGACCTGGTTGTTCATCGTGAAGTCCCGGCCCCACATGCCCATGTTGACGTCGCCGTTCTTGTAGATGACGACCGACGCGGCGCCCTGGCGTAGCGGCAGGATCGTCCGACCCTGGGTGTAGTAGCCGCCATTGGCGTCCTGCATCCGAAAGCCCGCGTTGAAGGCGGCGACGAGGTTGGTCGAGTTCTTCGGCGTGATCGGCGCCGAGTAGTTGAAGGGTCCGCCCGTGCCGGGGATGAAGGAACCGGAGTACAGCTGGGCCTTCAAGAGCGTGGTGTCCATCCACGCCACGCCGACGATGTAGCTCGTGTGCACGGGGTCGGGCCGGACGAAGGCCTCGTAGATAGTGGGCACGCCATTGGCGGTCAGTCGACCGGCCACGTGCCAGACACCCTCGCCGGGCAGGGGGTTGGCAACGGGAGAGACGATGCGCTTGGGCCAGGCCTCGTGCGCCTGACCGGCCGGGATCTTCACCGAGACCGGTCCCGACCCGAGTTGGCTGTTCTGGACCGAACCGCCGACCTTGGCCGGGTGCAGGCGGTACCACTCGGTCTCGACCCAGGTGACGAAGCCCCCGAGGCCGTGCTGGCGGCCCCACTCGGCCGCCCGGGCCGAGTACGACACGCCGTAGGAGGGATTGTGCAGCGCGAAGGCGAGGGTCACGCCGAGGTAGCTGAACACCATGAAGGTGATGGCCGCGAGCAGGACAATCGCCCGACGACGCCAGTACACGCGGGCGGGCAGCCTCGAGTTGCTCGGCGCAGACGGGGGCCGGTAGACCGGCCGTGAAATCACCATGGGGTCCCATTCTGACACCTCGCGAGAACCCCTCTCCCTGCGGCGATCAGGGATTCTTACTAAGGATTTAGTCGGCGCAGCGGCGTCATCGCCAGCACCAACTGCTTGGTTCCGTGCTCTTTGAAGTTGACGGCCGCCCTCGCGTGCGCGCCGGTGCCCTCGACCGTCACGACG
>JAYSQJ010000002.1:0-8574 GCA_043721635.1 Acidimicrobiales bacterium
TCGCAGTGATCGCACGGCACTGGCGTGGTGCCGACGATCTCGTCCTGGTCGAGCAGGTGGGCCAACTGACGGCGCAGTCGACGCCAGTAGGGTCGGAACTGCTCGACGCGCAGCGACTCTTGGAGTCCCGACCCCAACCAGAGGTGCATCTCTCGGGGTGCGAGGCCGGTCAAGGCCTCGAGCGCGTCGGCGTAGAAGCAAAGCTGCAAGACGTGGCCGGGCTTGCCCTCGGTACGCGTCAGTTTCGCATCAATTGGCTCGTAGGGACAGTAGCCGCCCTCGGGATTGTCCACCCGCACGAGAAAGTCGGCGATGCCGCGAATGCCCTGATGCACGAAGGGCATCTGGTACACGACGTCATAACCGTGCTGCGTCGGGTCGCCGATGCGCTCGACCCACTGGAGGAACGTCTCGTCGGGGTTGCGCCCGGGCACCTGGTAGACCAAGCGACCCGCATTCTCAAGCTCGAGCAGGCAGTTGCGCTCGTGGGTGGAGCCCTTGTCGATCAGGAGGTCGGCGAGCGAGCCCATGGGACGCGGCTCGACTCGAAGGAGCCCGGCGTCCGCGCGGTTGCGCAGTGACAGGAAGTGGGCGCACTCCAACCACGCCGTGATCTTCGACGGGGTGATCAGACGTTCGGCCATGCTTCCTCAGACTAGGTTTCCCCGGTTGCGTCGTTCGCCACCTCTCCCCATTGTGGTCTCGCGGTGTGACACGAGCCCTCTAGAGCCGGTTCGACGCCTTCTTACGCGCGTCGGCCAGTCGCCGCGCCTGCGCGGCGCTCGCGGCCGGCCCCGAGGCCCCGGGTGAACGTCGGCGCGCGAGCGCCGCACCGGGGTCGAACAACGAGGCGAAGCGTTGCGTCGCTGGGTCGTTGAGCACGACCTCGGCAAAGGGCCTTCCCTTCGCCACAGCGTCGCCGACCAGTCGGCCGACCAGTTCGTGGGCTTGGCGAAAGGCCATGCCATCTTCGACGAGCGACTCGGCAATGTCGATCGCGACGAGGAACTGATCGTCAGCCGCCATCTGGGCGACGTCGGCGTGGAACGTCATCGAACGGTAGGCCCCCGTGATGGCCGAGAGCACGAGGAGGACCTGGCGCACCGAGTCGAAGAGTGGCTCCTTGTCCTCTTGCAGGTCCCGGTTGTACGACAGCGGCAGGCCCTTCAGCGTGACGAGCAGGCCGGTGAGGTTCCCCACGAGACGCCCGCTCTTGCCCCGGGCCAGCTCGGCGACGTCGCTGTTCTTCTTCTGGGGCAGCATTGACGAGCCAGTCGTGAAGGCGTCGTCGAGAGTGGCGAAGTTGAACTCCGACGTCGTCCAGAGCACCAACTCCTCGCCCATGCGCGACAGGTGGATGCCCGCGAGCGCGACGCAGAACAACGTCTCGGCGACAAAATCCCGATCGCTCACGGCGTCCATGGAGTTGGCGAACGGCTCGGCGAACCCGAGAATCGACGCGGTGAGTGACGGCTGGATGGGCAGCGAGGTACCAGCGAGCGCTCCGGCGCCGAGCGGCGAGACGTCGAGACGGTCGCGCGCGTCCAGCAGCCGGTCGACGTCGCGTAAGACCGACCACGCGTGGGCCTCGAGGTGGTGCGAGAGCAAGACGGGCTGGGCCCGCTGCAGGTGGGTGTAGCCCGGCAGGTAGGCGCCGGCGTCACGCCCCCCGACCTCGACGAGGGCGTCGACCAGATCGAAGCAACGGCGAGCTATCTGGGACAGCGCGTCGCGGGTGAAGAGGCGCAGCGTCGTGGCCACCTGGTCGTTGCGGCTGCGCGCGGTGTGGATCTTTGCGCCGACTTCGCCGGCCAACTCCGTCGCGCGCCGCTCGACCGCCATGTGAACGTCTTCGTCGTTGGGGTCGCGCACGAACGTCCCGCGGTCGAACTCGGACTCGACCTCGTCCAGCGTCGCGATGAGCAGCGCACACTCGGCTTCGGTCAGCAGCCCCGCTGCGAGCAGGCCCTGGACGTGAGCGCGCGAGCCCGCGATGTCGTGCGCATAGAGGACGTGGTCGAAGGAGTAGCTCTCCGAGAGGTCCCAGAGGGTCGAGTCCATCGACGACGTGAACCGTCCGCTCCAGAGCGTCATGACCGCGGCGGCGTTGGGTTCTTCGCGCCCTGCCGCGCGGCCCAGGTCTTCACGCCAAGTCCGTAGATCTTGACGTAGCCCTCCGAGTCGGCGTGGCGGAACGTGTCGGCGTCGTCGTAGGTCGCCAGGCCGTAGTCGTAGAGGGCCGCGGGGCTGCGCCGTCCCAGGATCCGCATCATTCCCGGCGCCTGAAAGAGGAGTCTGACGTCGCCGGTGACGTGGCGCTGGGTATCGGCCATGAAGGCGTCGAGAGCCTCCTTCAGCGGCGAGAACCACATCCCGTCGTAGACGAGCTCGGCCCAGCGCGACTCGAGACGGGTCTTCTCGTGATGCACGTCGCGCTCGAGCACAAGGTCCTCGAGGTCGGCGTGAGCCGCGATGATCGCGAGCGCCGCCGGGCACTCGTAGACCTCGCGGCTCTTGATGCCTACGCGCCGATTCTCCACCATGTCGAGTCGACCGAAGCCGGTCGCTCCGGCGAGCGCGTTGAGCGCCGCGATCAGCTCGGCGAGGCGCATCTCGACGCCGTCGATGGCGAAGGGCAACCCCTCGCGGAAACTGACCGTCAGCTCGACCGGTGCCGTGGCGGTCACTCGGGTCAGCGTGTACGGCTCCTCGGGCGGCGCGGCCCACGGGTCCTCCATGGCGCCGCACTCGATGGCACGACCCCACAGGTTCTCGTCGATCGAGTAGATCTTCTCCTTGGTGGCCCGGATCGGGATCTCCCACTTCTGCGCGAAGTCCACCGAGTCGGCGCGGGTCATGCCCCAATTGCGCGCCGGTGCCAGGACCTCGAGGTCCGGTGCCAGGGCGTGCGTGCCGACCTCGAATCGGACCTGGTCGTTGCCCTTGCCGGTGCAGCCGTGGGCGACGGCGTGAGCGTCGAACTTGCGGGCCTGGTCGACGAGGTGGCGCACGATAACTGGGCGCGAGAGCGCCGACACCAGCGGGTACTTGCCCTCGTAGCGGGCGTTGGCGAAGATGGCGCGGGCGCAGAACTCCTCGGCCATCTCGTCGCGCGCGTCGACCAGCACGCAGTCGATCGCGCCAGCGGTGATCGCGCGGGACTTGATGTCGTCGAAGCTCTCCGACGTGTCCGCGTCCTGGCCGACGTTCACGAGCACGCAGACGACCTCGACGCCCCACTCCTCAATCATCCAGCGCACGGCGACCGAGGTGTCCAGTCCGCCGCTGTAGGCGAGCACCACCCGTTTGGTCATCTCTACTTCTCCTTGTTCGTCGACGTCTTCGATTCTTCCAGACCGGCCAATGCCCGCAAGTCGGCGGCGAGCGAAGTGCCGCCGCGCTTCTCGTGGGCGATCACGAGGATCGTGTCGTCCCCCGCGACGCTACCGAGCACGCCCTCGAGGGCGCTGCGGTCGAGCGCCGAAGCGACGACGTGGGCGCAGCCTGGCGGCGTACGTACCACAACGAGGTTCCCGGAGCGCTCGACCGAGACGACCCACTCCCCCATCATCCGCCGCAGGTGGTCGAGCGGCGCGTGGGTGACCTTAGAGGCCGTGGCGGTGACGATGCGCCGAGCGCCGTGCTCGTCGCGCACCTTGATGGTGCCGAGCTCCTGAAGGTCGCGCGTCACCGTCGCCTGGGTCGCGCTGATCCCCTCGGACTGCAGTCGCGCGACGATCTGCGCCGCCGTCGAGATGACCTCACGTTCGAGCAGCTCGCCAATCCGGTACTGGCGTTGAGTCTTGGTCATGACTGCTCCTCTTTGATCCACCGCAGTACGCCGAGCATCGCCGAGCGACGGTGGTAGACCTGGCGCCACACCAGCGAATTTGGGCCGTCGAGCACGTCGTCGGTGATCTCGTCGCCCCGGTGAGCGGGCAGGCAGTGCAACAGCACCGCATCCTGCTTGGCGAGCTTCATCAGGCTGGCGTCGACACGGAAGTGCGCGAGGTCGCGACGGCGATCATCGGCCTCGTCCTCGAAGCCCATGGAGACCCAGGCGTCGGTGTAGACGGCGTCGGCGTCCTTCACGGCATCGTGCGCCGAATCGGTCAAGGAGAGATTCCCGGGACCCGACACTGCGTCCGGGTCCTCCTGGCCGCCGGGGCTCAACTGGTAGCCCACCGGCGCGCCAATCGACACCTCGACGCCGAGACGCAACAGCGCGACCGCCAACGAGCGGGTCACGTTCGTCGCGTCCCCGACGTAGGCGACCTTGAGGCCGGCCAGTGCGTGCACGTCGCCATTAGCGAAGTGCTCGGCGAGCGTGAGGACGTCGGCGACCGCCTGGGTCGGGTGCGCCACGTCGCTCAAGAGGTTGACGAGCGACATGCGGTCCCCGGTGGCGATCCGCATTCGATCGAAGGTGTCGTGGTCGCGCACCCGCAGCGCCGCGATGGCGTACATCTCGGCCAGTGTCCGACCGACGTCCTCGGCGTTCTCGCGGCTGTCGAGGCCGATCTCGTCGTCGCTGAAGAACGTGGCGTAACCGCCGAGCTCGTGCACCGCGGTCGAGCTGCAAGCCCGCGTGCGCAGGCTCGGCCGCTCGAAGACCAGGGCGACGCCCTGACCCTTCAGGGTCTCGTCGTTGAAGGCCGAGCAGGCGAGCTCGTAGATGGCGTCGAGGTCAGTGGGGCCCTGCTGTTCGATGGTCATGAAGTGGCGGGTCACGCCACGACCTCCGTGGTCGGGATTGCTCGAGCGAGGGTGTCGCGTAACGCGTGGCGCCGGGCGCCGTTCGCCAGGACGACCGTGCGGGCCCCGCCGGCCAAGGCGTCGAGGGCAGCCGTCATTTTCGGGCGCATCCCGTCATGGACGGCGCCCGCGTCGATGAGTTCGAGGACCTCGGCACTAGTCACCGTCGACAGTGCCGAGTCTCCGTCCGCGAGATCGGCTCGTAACTGGTCGACGTCGCTCAACAGGACCAGCGTCGTCGCGCCCAGGGCACCGGCGACTGCGCCCGCGACCGTGTCGGCGTTGCAGTTGAGCAGCTCGCCGACGTCGTCGACCGCCACCGAGTTCAGTACCGGCGTGAGTCCACTGGCCCAGATCGCCGCGAGGACGTCGCCCTGGACCTTCACGTCACCGCCCACCCGGTCCCAGACGGGACCCAGCGACGTCGCTCGCACGACCGACCCGTCGGCGCCCGAGAGACCGATGCTCGAAAGGCCCGCCCGATTGAGGGCCGCCACCACTTGGAGGTTCACGTGTCCGAGCGCCATGGCGACGTAACCCATGGTCTCGGGGCCGGTGACGCGCAGTCCCTCGTGGAATCGGCTCTCGATTCCCACCGTCGAGAGCAACGCGCCGATCTGGGGACCGCCACCGTGCACCACGACCACGTTCGTACCGTCGGAAACGAGCGCGGCGACGTCGTGCGCGAGGTCCACGAGTACCGCGGAGTCCGGTGCCAGTGCGTCGAGGGCGTGTCCGCCCAGCTTGACGACGACGCAGTTCACGGCGTCACGCCCGTCCGGGGAAGTCCGAGTGCCTCGTCGCGACCGGTGGCGACGTTCCAGGCCTGCACCGCCTGGCCGGCCGCGCCCTTCACCAGGTTGTCGAGCGAGCTCATGGCGACGAGCCAGCCGGTGCGAAGATCGACCCGGGCACTGACGAAACAGAGGTTGCTCCCCAGCGGGTCCTTCAAGGTCGGGGGCTCGTCGAGGACGACGACGAACGGATCGGCGTCGTAGGCCTCGCGCAGTACGTTGAGCGCGTCGGCGTTCGTGAGCGACGCCGACGAGACCGGCGCGTACGCGGTCACGAGCATGCCCCGGGCGACCGGCACCAGATGTGGAGTGAAGAGGACCTCGGCGCCGAGCTCCTGCTGGATCTCGGGGGTGTGGCGGTGTGTCGAGAGTCCGTAGGCCTCGGCGTTTCCCGCGAGGCGTGAGAAGTGCAGGCGGTCGCTCGTAGCGTGCCCGGCACCTGACGCCCCGCTCAGCGCGTTGACCACGATGCCCCGATTCGCCACCAGTCCACGGTCGAGGAAAGGGCCGAGCGCGAGCGAACTGGCCGTGGGGTAGCAGCCGGGCACCGCGATCAGCGTCGCACCGACGAGCTCGGCGCGGTGGCGCTCGACGAGCCCGTAGACCGCGCCCGCCAGCAGCTCGGGCGCGGCGTGGGCCGCGCCGTACCAGGTGACGTAGTCCTCGGGGTCCTTCAGTCGAAAGTCGGCCCCAAGGTCAATCACCTGGACACCGCGGGCGACGAGCCCGGGCACGTGGCGCTGGCTCTGGCCGTGAGGCAGGGCGAGGAAGGCAACGTCGAGTTCGGCCTCCAGCGCGGACTCGGTGCTCTGGAGGACGAGTGACGGATAGGCGCCCGCGAGAGCAGGAACGTGCTCGCCGACTCGCTGGCCGGCGTGGGACTGACCCGTGGCGACGACGACGTCGAGATCCGGGTGAGTCGCGCAGAGGCGCAGCACCTCCGCCCCCGCGTAGCCCGACGCTCCGAACACCCCGATTCTCATACTGCTATTTTATGCATACGACCTAGTAAAGATGCAAGTCTCTTCCGTGCCGACTAGTCTGGGCGCCATGTCACGACGCGGTTGGGCCTTCTTCATGATGATGGCCGTCATCTGGGGACTGCCCTACCTGCTGATCCGCGTCGCCGTGCGCCATCTGGACCCTGGGGTCCTCGTGCTGTTGCGCACCGCTCCGGTGGCCGTCCTGCTCGCCCCGATCGTTCTCGTCCAGCGTCAGTTCGACGTGCTGTGGCGCAACCTGCGCTGGATCGCGATCTTCGGGGTCGTCGAGTTCGGGATCCCTTGGTACCTGATGTCAACGGCGGAGCGCCACATCACCAGCTCGTTGACCAGCCTCTTGATCTGTGGCGTGCCCCTCCTCGCCGTCGTCTCCCAACGGATCCGGCGCACCGAAGAGCACATCTCGCGGCGCCGCCTTCTCGGACTTGCGATTGGGGCGATCGGCGTGGCGCTGCTGGTTGGGCTGGACCTTCGAGGTGGCTCGTTCGTCTGGATCGCCTTCATGTTCGTCGTCTGCCTCGGCTACACCATCGGACCGATCATCCTCGCCACCAAACTGGCCGACGTACCCGGCCCGGTCGTCGTCGTCGGTGCGACCGCGGTGGTGTCACTCGCCTGGGTTCCCTGGGACGTCGCGCACTGGCCGACCCACATCTCGGCTGAGACGTGGGTCAGCGTGGCGGTGCTCTCGATCGTCTGTACCGCCGGGGCGTTCCTCATCTTCTTCGAGCTCATCAAGGAAGTGGGCGCCACCCGCTCGGTCGTGGTGACCTACTTCAACACCGCCATCGCCGTCGTCCTCGGCGTCATCGGGCTTCACGAGAGCCTCACCGCCGGCATCATTGTCGGCTTCCCGCTCGTGCTCATCGGGTGCATCTTCGCCACCAGCAGTTCCCGTCAGATCGTCACGGTCGGCGAACCCTAGGAGGTGGCGTCGGCGCCAGCCGCGGTGAACGCTGCCGAGACCCGCACCTCCGCGTCGACCAAAAGCCAGAGCGCACCCGGACCATTCGCGAGGATCACGTCGTGCCCACTTTCGACGGGGCCGTGGTGCACGACCACGACCTGTTCGACCGGACCGGTCACGACCTCGGTCACCGCCTGCCAAACGGCCGCGTTGTTGACGTGCCCGACGATGTCGAGGTCCGCCCGTCGCAACGGCCAGGGCCGTCGGGAGGCGCCCTCGATGACGACCGGCGCGGGAACCCGACCCGACACTTTTCGCCCCGCCACGGACTCTCCGTAGACCTCGAAAAACAGGGGCCGCAGACGGACCGGATGGCCCGATTGGTCGACGGGGACCCAGAGCGCGACCGCCTCGAGAAGCAACGATCCCCCGACCGAGATGTCCGTACGGCGCTCGGCCCACGCCGCGCCGTACCCAGAGCACCAGGTCGTGAGCGTGAGGCACTCCTTGTAGCGGGGCCAACGACCGCCGGGCGCCACGCGGATCGCCGTGCGCCGCACTACCCACGTGTCGGAGGCTTCGATGCCCGTGTCGTCCCAGTCGTCCGTAGCGACGTCCTGGAGGAATCGCGCGATGCCGTCGAGGCGTACGACGCCGGTCGAATCGGCGTCGCCCAGTCGCACCGGGAACGCTCCGCTGAACGAACGTCCGACCTTCGACGGCGCCACGAACTCAGTCATCACGAGCCCCGACGGGCACGGCGCGCGCGAGATGCTTCAACGAAGTAACGCACCAAAGGCGTGAGCTCGCGCGATGAGCAGGTCACGGGTGGCCGACACCTCGCTCTCGCCGAGCGTGCGGTCGGGTGCGCTGAATCGCAGGTTGTAGGCAAGGCTCCGCGTCCCTTCGGGTAGCGAGGCCCCACGGTAGACGTCGAAGAGCGCAACGTCTTCGACCAGTTCCGAGGCGCCCGCCAGCTCGTGGGCCAGGTCGGCCGCGTGCACGCCGTCGGGCGTCACGAACGCGAGGTCGATCGCGGCACTCGGATAGCGACTCGGCACCAGGGCGACCTCGCCGCGACGCGTCGCGCGTTCGGGATCGGCCAACGCGTCCAGGT
>JAYSQJ010000003.1:0-2278 GCA_043721635.1 Acidimicrobiales bacterium
ACCAGGTAATCGGTCTCGATTTGGCCCATTGGCGGACATTAGCAATGCGCGCGCGCCGTCCACGACCGACGCAATAGATTGGGTGGATACCCCGTGTGCAGACCTCCGACCGTCTCGACAGTGTCCGGTGCGGCATCGGCCACTCATTGAGCAGACCCCTCGAGCGTCGCCCCGACGCCCTGGTAGGTCCGGTTCGAGGCGGTCGGGCGACGTTCGAGCGTCGGCGCTCCCAATGAGTTCCACCGGCGACCTGCTCGACGGGAGGTACCGACTCGGCGACCTCATCGGCCGCGGAGGCATGTCCGACGTCTTTCGCGCGACCGACGAGCAGGGCGGTGACTTAGTGGCCGTGAAGGTCGTGCGCTCCGCCGACGGCGAGTACGCCACCAGGCTGTCCCAAGAGGCCCGAGCCCTGCGTCGCTTCGAGCACCCCGGACTCGTCCGGCTGCTCGATTCGGGCGTCACCGGCGACATGGCGTACCTGGTCATGGAGTACGTCGACGGCGTGAGCCTCGCCCAGACCCTGCGTCGGGGACCGCTGACGCCCACCGACACCGCCAATCTCGGCGCGGCCCTGGCCGACGGACTGGCCTACGTCCACGAGCGCGGCGTCGTGCACCGCGACGTGAAGCCGGCCAACATCTTGATCGACACTGAGGGTCGCGCCCGCCTCGCCGACTTCGGCATCGCCCGGCTCGTGGACACGACCACGTTGACCGTCGTCGGCACGACGCTCGGGACCGCCTCGTACATGGCGCCCGAGCAGCTCGAGGACCACCAGGTCGGCCCGGGCGCCGACGTCTGGTCCCTGGGCATCGTCCTGCTCGAGTGCCTGACCGGCCAACGGGTCTACTCGGGAACGCCGAGCGAGGTCATCGCCCGTCGCCTGGCCGGCCCGGTCCCGTTGCCGCCCTCACTCCCGGTGCCGTGGAAGACGCTGTTCGGCGGCATGCTCGACCACCGGCCCGACCAGCGCCTGCGCGCCGCCGAGGTCTCGGCGCTGCTCGCGAGTTCGGCCTTCCGCTCGCCGTGGGCGCCGGCGGTCGCCGCCGTCGGAGCCGGAGCGATGACCGAGCCCTACGACCTGACCGCACTCAGCGCGCCGCGAGGCGACGAGACCACGCTGGCGCTGGACCACACGGTCATCATCCCTCCCCATCTCGTCTCGGGTGTCCCTCGCCGTGCCCCCAACCGACGCTGGATCGGCCTCGCCGCCCTGTTGGTCCTGCCCCTCATTGCGTTCCTCGCCTTCGGGCTTGGCTCGAACGGGGACCGTCACCCGACGACGACCGTGCGGACGACGACCTCGACGGTCCCGCCCACGACGACCACGGTCCCGTCGTCGGTGCCCCAAGCCCTCACCACGCTCCTCACCGACCTGGCGTCGGGAGAGTCGACGGGGGCCGTCACGTCGGGATCGGGCCCGCCAATCTCGGACCAGGCCCAACAGGCCGTCATCGACTCGGCGGCGGGCAGCACCGACCTGGCGGTCGCCGACCTCCAACAGGTCGCGTACGCAATCACGAACGGCGTGAACACCGGCGCGATCACCCCGGCCGTGGGGTCGCTGCTCACCAACGACCTGACGGCGCTGGCGACCGCGCTCGGCCTTAATAGCTCCCCCGCCACGACCGTCGCTCCGGTGCCGTCGGGCCACGGCCACCAGAAAGGCAACAAACCCTGATCGGTGCCGTGACGCGCCCGGGTCGTGCCCCGTGCGAGGTTCGAGGACCGCGCACCCATTGGGACCTTCGCCACTGGCCACTCGGTAGGCGTGGACGGATAATGGGGTCCGGACCACTACCCGCGTGAGATCACGGAAGGACGAGCGATGACCGACGCCTCACCCGCATCGAACGCAATGAGCGTAGGGCGACGCGACGGGCAGGACCAGTGGTCGCGGCGGCCCTACCCGAGCGAGCTGGCCACCGACGTCGTGACCGACCGGGGCGTCATCTTGCACCTGCGCCCAATCCTCTTCGACGACGCCAACCTCCTCGTCCGGTTCCACCGCGCACTGTCGCCCGACTCGATCTACCGCCGGTACTTCTCGATCCACCCCGAGCTCTCCGCCGCCGAGGTCCGCCACCTCACCCAGGTCGACTACGTCGACCGGTTCGCCTTCATCGTCGAGAGCGGCGACGCCCTGGTGGGCGTCGGGCGCTTCGACCGTATCCCCGACACGACGACCGCCGAGGTCGCCTTCATCGTCGCCGACGAGTACCAGCACCAGGGCCTCGGCCTGCTGCTGCTCGACCACCTCGCCGACGAGGCGTGG
>JAYSQJ010000004.1:0-3688 GCA_043721635.1 Acidimicrobiales bacterium
GCGGGAGCCAACTGGGCGTTGCTGGTCGGTTCGATACCGCGCAAGGCCGATATGGAGCGCAGCGACCTGCTCAGCGTGAACGGCGGCATTTTCAAGCCCCAGGGCCAGGCCATCGCCGCCCACGCCGCGAGCGACGTGCGCGTCCTCGTGGTCGGTAATCCCTGCAACACGAACTGCCTCATCGCACGCTCGAACGCCCCTGAAGTGCCGGCCGACCGCTGGTTCGCGATGACCCGCCTCGACCAGAACCGAGCCGAGACCCAGCTGGCCAAGCGCGCCGGCGTCGCGGTCAAGAAGGTGAAGAACCTCGCGATCTGGGGCAATCACTCGTCAACGCAGTTCCCGGACTTCGCCAACGCCACGATTGGTAAGCAGCGAGTGCCCGACGTGATCGGCGATCGCAAGTGGCTGCGGGGCGAGTTCATCACGACCGTCCAGAAGCGCGGCGCCGCGATCATCGACGCCCGCGGGGCCAGTTCGGCCGCCTCGGCCGCCAACGCCGCGATCGACACCGTGGTGAGCCTCACCACGGCGACCGCGGCCGGCGACTGTGCGTCGGTGGCCGTGACCAGCCGCGGCGAGTACGGCGTCCCCGAGGGCCTGACCTTCGGGTTCCCGATCACCGTGAACGCGAAGGGGAAGTGGAAGGTCAAGGAGGGGATCACCCTGGACGCCTTCGCCAAGAAGCGCATCGCGGCGACGACCGACGAACTCATTGCCGAGCGCGACGAAGTGCGCGCGCTCGGTCTCATCTAGTCGCCAGCACGCCGTTGGCGTGACACCGGGCCGGGCCACGACGGCTCGACGGTGGGGTTACTTCGAGGACTGTTTCGCCTTCTGGTGGGCTCCGTGAAGCTCGCGCAGCGAGATACCGCGCTTGTAGCCCTTGTGGTCGGGGTGGTGCTTGGGACAGGCCAGATACGGCGTCCCCGGCACTTGGCGACCGAGCCTCGCGCAGCCCTTCACGTGGCAGTTGTGGTGGCGCCACGTGGCGATGATGCCCACGACGATGGTCGCTTCGCCGAGGTCCGACCCGAAGCCGCTCCAGAACCCGTAGTAGGGGCCCGATTCGTTGATCGTGCCCGTGTGGACCTGGAACCAGTGGAAATAGAAGGTGTGCCAGACGCCGAAGATCACCGCGACCGCCACGACGATGACGGCCAGCACGCCCAGCTTCACCCAGGTCGCAATCCCCTCGTACTCGGCGATGAGGCCGGTCTCTGCGGTGTCGATGACGCCCGACTCGCCCGAGTCGTCACTTTCATTCACCGCCCCTGCGGACTCGCTCGCGTCCATGGATACTCCGTTCGTGCCACGGTCGTCCCGTGGCCCTCAATCGTACGGCCCGTGAGGCCGGCGTCAGTGCATTCTCACTCGTCAGTCGGAACTGGCGTGGTGCAGTCGCAGGGCGGCCAAGGCACTGAGGCGAAACAGGTCCTCGCGCACCTGGCGGGCCGACACCCACGACCGGCTGTCCCACACCTCGCCGGCGAGCGAGTCGCCGGCGTAGAGGACTTGGGCGAAGCGCAGCCCCCGGTACCTCGCGACCGCGATAAAGGCCGACGACTCCATATCGACCATCGCGCAGCCCTCGTCGATTCGGCGCTCGACCCGGCTGCGCGTCTCGCGAAAGAACGCGTCGGTCGTCCAGGTACGTCCCGTGAAGTACGCCACCCGATGCTCGTCGAGCACCCCGGCCATGACGGCGACGCCGAGAGGGTCGGCGTCGATCACGCGACTCGCCGGCGCGTAGTGCAAGCTGGTGCCCTCGTCGCGCAGCGCCGACGACACGACCATGACGTGACCGAGGGCCAGTTCGTCGACGAGCGCACCGGCTCCCCCGCACGCGACGAACGTGGTCACGCCGAGCGACGCCATCTCCTCGACGAAGCCGGCGGCCAGGGGAGCGCCGACGCCCGGGTGCACGACCGCGACAGCGCCGTCGTCGGTCACGTACTCGTAGACGGGGTTGCGTCCGATCTCACTGCGCAGGACGTACTTCGTCGTGAGCGCTCCCTCCACGGCGAGCTGCTCGAGCAGTTCGTTGAAGAAGCACAGCACGGCGACCCGGGGCAGATCGACCGGGTGGCGATGGAGCATGTGGGCCTCGAGAACGCCCGGTTCGGCGAGGTCGTCCTCGAGGAGGGGCAGTTCCACGTCGTGAACCTAGTGGGCGCTCGGATGGGCCCGCTGCAGCCAGGAGAGGACCGGCACGACCGCGTTGATGTCGCCGCGCACCTTGATTCGACCCTCACGCAGCGCCGTGGCGCTGTCGAACTGGCCGGTGGTCAGCCCCGAGGCGTCGGCGTAGGAGAGACGCAGAATCGCGTCGGCGGCGAGGTGGTCTCCGGGGTCGACCGACGCGCCCTCGCGACTCAGCGAGAACGTCAGTGCGTGGGGTCCCGACGTCGGCGCGTCGGGGAACTCAATGACGACGCGCACCGTCGGGGAGTCGCGCGCCAACGGCACCGGTCCCGCCTGCGCGAGGGTCTCGTTCAGCTCGGCGAACCATTGGGCCGAGAGGAAGTCCGCCACGGACTACGGGGCGGGCTGGACGGCGGCGTCGGCCGACGACCGCTTCGTCCGACGCAGGATCTTGCGACCCAGCCAGGCGACCGGGTCGTAGTTGGCGTCGACGACGCGCTCCTTCAGGGGGATGATCGCGTTGTCGGTGATGTGGATGTGCTCGGGGCAGACCTCGGTGCAGCACTTGGTGATGTTGCAGTAGCCGAGCCCCATCTCCTCGCGGATCAGCTCGCGCCGGTCGTTCTGGTCGAGCGGGTGCATCTCGAGTTCGGCGTAGCGGATGAAGAACCTCGGGCCGGCGTAGTGCTGCTTGTTGTCCTCGTGGTCGCGGATCACGTGGCAGACGTCCTGGCACAGGAAGCACTCAATGCACTTGCGGAACTCCTGGCCACGTTCGACGTCCTCTTGGAACATGCGGTAGCCGCCCTCGGGCATCGGGGGCGCCATCAGGGCGGGTACCTTCTCGGCCATGGCGTAGTTGAACGAGACGTCGGTCACGAGGTCGCGGATGATCGGGAACGCCTTCATCGGCGTGAGCGTGATCGGGCCCTCGGGCAACTGGTCCATGCGCGTCATGCACAGCAGGCGGGGCCGGCCGTTGATCTCGGCCGAGCACGAACCGCACTTGCCAGCCTTGCAGTTCCAGCGACAGGCCAGGTCCGGAGCCTCGGTCGCCTGGATCCGGTGGATGATGTCGAGGACGACCTCGCCCTCGTTCGGGGCGACCGTGAAGCTCTCGAAGTCGCCGCCCGACGAGTCGCCCCGCCAGATTCGCATGGTCACGTCAGCCATTACTTCGCCTCCTCGAGCAGCGCCTTCAGTTCGTCGGGCATGGCCAGCAACGCCGACTCGACCGCGGTGATCGGGCTGTCCCAGTTGCCACCTTCGCTCGACAGGGCGAAGTTGAACTTCGCGAACTCGGGGTCGGCTCGGGGGAAGTCCTCGCGGGTGTGGCCGCCGCGCGACTCGCGGCGCAGCAACGCAGCGGTCGCCGTCGAGCGCGAGACGGTGAGCATGCTCGGCAAATCGGTCGCGAGGTTCCAGCCGGGGTTGTAGGCGCGGCCGCCCTTCACGGCGATGTTCTTCACCCGCACCACGAACTCGTCGAGCTGGACCTGGGCCGCTTCGAGCTCCGGTCCCGTGCGGATGATGCCGACGTTCG
>JAYSQJ010000005.1:0-5810 GCA_043721635.1 Acidimicrobiales bacterium
TCTCGTTGCGGGCGTGGGCGCAGTCGTGCACGTCGAGGCCGAGCATGTGGCTGACCCCGTGCAACGTGTAGCGGCGGTAGAGCTGGCGGTCGCGGCGCAGTGCCGTCGCCGGCTCCTCGCTGAGGATGCCGAGGTCGAACAGACCCTGGGCGAGGACCTTCATCGCGGCGTCGTTGGGGGCCATGAAGGGCACGCCCGGCTTGACCGCGGCGAGGCCGGCCTCCTGAGCGGCGAGGACCAGCTCGTAGATGCGGCGTTGGGCCGGTGAGAACGTGCCGCTCACCGGCATCGTGCGCGTCACGTCGGCGGTGTAGAGGTTGTGGCACTCGACGCCGGCGTCGAGCAGCAACATCTCGCCCCGCCGCACGGCGCCGTCGTTCCTCGTCCAGTGCAGGATCGTCGCGTTCGATCCGCTGGCGGCGATGGTGTCGTAGCCGACGTCGTTGCCCTCCACGCGCGCACGCAGGTTGAAGATCCCCTCGATGACCCGCTCGCCTCGACCCTCGGCACTCGGCAGGGCCCGCACGACGTCCTCGAAGCCCTTCACGGTGTAGTCGATCGCCAGTTGGAGCTGGGCGACCTCGAAGTCGTCCTTCACCAGTCGCTGTTCGGCCAGGGCAACGGCGAAGGCCTCGTCCTGGTCGCTCGGAGCGACGAGGGCGTCGAGCGCCGCGTCGAAGCCGCGCAGCGTCACGACGCTGGACGGCGCCACCGACGCGAGGTCCTTCTCGAGGTGCTCGAGCGGGGCCGTGTCAATCTCGTAGTAGAGCGCCGCCTCGGTCGCGCCTCGGCGCGGTCCCACCCACAGCTCCCCGTAACGCGCGTCGGTGAAGAACTGATGGGTCTGGTGGTCGCGCCGTTCGGGGACGTAGAGCGTCGAACGCGGCCCACTCGAGCTCGGCGCGATGACGAGCACCGCGTCGGGCTCGACGCAGCCCGTCAAGTAGAAGAAGTCCGATCCGGCCCGGAAGCGGTAGTCGGTGTCGTTGGCGCGCACCTTGGGGTTGCCCGTCGGGACCACGAGCGTCTTGTCGGCGAAGCGCTTCGCGAGATGGCTGCGCCGCTCGGCGGCGAAGGTCGCCGCGGGATGGACCTCGCGACTGGGTTCGGCGATCTCCCAGTTGCTCGTCATGTGCTCAAAGAGCAGGCGCGGGACCGGTGGGCGGTGGGGCCCGACCCACACCCAGTTCTGCGAGATCGGATGCTCGGCGGAGACGTCGGGTTCGGGCGGGGTGGGAAGAGTATCGCTCACAGACCCCAAGTTACTCGCCGATTTGGCGTGCGCCATATGCTCCACCCATGGATATCTCCGTCACCCAGCAAGGTTCTGTCGCGGTCGTCACGTGGAACGAGGGGGAGAATCGCATCAACCTCGACTCCCTCGGACGGATCAACGTCATCCTCGACGAGCTCGGTACCATCGACGGCCCGCTCTCGGTGGTTTTCACCGGCAGTGGCAAGTTCTTCTCCAACGGACTCGACCTCGAGCGCTTCGGCGCCGTGCCCGACGAGTTCGCCGCGACGCTGCACGAGCTCGAGCGCACCATCGGCCGTCTGCTCGTCTTTCCCGCCTACACCGTCGCCGCCGTGAACGGCCACGCCTTCGCCGGTGGCGCGCTCATCTCGTGCGCCTTCGACTACCGGGTGATGCGCGAGGACCGGGGGTTCTGGTGCATGAACGAGGCCGAGATCGGCCTGGCCCTCGACGAGCGCCTCTGGTCGATCCTCACGAACCGGCTGCCCAAGGCGACCGCCGTCGTCGCGGCGACGACCGCGCGTCGGTTCGCGGCGCCCGACGCACTGCGCTTGGGGATAATCGAGGAGATGGCCGGCGAGGATGTGCTCCTCACCCGAGCGACCGACGTCGCCGAGAGGATGTCGTCGCTCGACCGCACGACGCTCGCACGGCACAAGTTGCTGGCCCACGGCGCGGAGGCGGCGCTGCTGGGATTCACGGGGTAGGTCCGGTGGGCGCTGATGTTGACGGGGATTTGTCCCGGGGTGCGGGCGGTCGCGGACCGACGTCGGTATTCTGGAGAGCGTGAAGCTCGACGTCTACCGGAGTTGCACGTGGCGAGAGAAGCGCGACGTCCTCAACGCCTTCTGGCGCATCAACGTCGAGTCGACGCCGCGAATCAGCGAGGCGGCGCTGCAGTACGGCTACTACGCCTTGATCGCCATGGCGGTCATCATCCTCGAATTGGCGCTGGTGATCGCCGTCTCGATCGGCCACCGGTCGCTGTTCGCCGTGGTCGGAGCGTTCCTCGAGATCTTCATGCTCTGGGGGACTCGCTGGGCGGTCCTGCGCTACCGAACCTTGAAGACCGCGTCGGCTGCCTAGCGCTACCCGGTCAACACGCGGGTCACAATTCGACGCCTAGATCCAGCCCTGCTCGCGACCGATCTGCTCGACGTCGCCGATTCGAAGTCCGATCCGGTGCTGCAGCGTGCGGATGAGCCCGCCGGCCTCGTAGAGCGACTCGTGGGTCCCGGTGTCGAGCCAGGTCGTGGCGCGCGACAGCACCTCCACGCGCAACTCGCCGCGCTCGAGGTACGCGGTGTTGAGCGCCGTGATCTCGAGCTCGCCGCGCGCGCTCGGTTCCAGATCATGGGCGAGTCGCGAGGCCTGCTCGTCGTAGAAGTAGATCCCCGGCACGGCGTAGTTGCTACGGGGCATCGTCGGCTTCTCCTCGATGGAGAGGACCTGGCCGGACTCGTCGAACTCAACGACGCCGTAGGCGGAGGGGTCGCTCACCTGGTAGGCGAAGATGAGCGCGCCCTCGACCGAGGTGTTCTGGCGCAGGTGCGTGCCGAGCCCCGGTCCGTAGAAGAGATTGTCACCGAGAATCAGCGCGCACTTTTCACCGTTCAGGAACCTCTCGCCGAGGATCAGCGCCTGGGCCAGGCCGTTGGGCTCCTCCTGGACGACGTAGGAGATATCGAGTCCCAGTTGCGAGCCGTCGCCGAGCAGACGACGGAACGCGTCCTGGTCGTGCGGGGTCGTGATGAGCAGGATCTCGCGAAGACCGGTCAGCATCAGGGTGCTGAGCGGGTAGTAAATCATGGGCTTGTCGTAGATCGGTAGGAGCTGCTTGGACACCGCACGGGTGATCGGATGCAGGCGCGTGCCGCTGCCGCCAGCCAGAATGATTCCCTTCACTCCATTAGTATAGAAGTGCAACTATCCCTTCCCAAAGGCCGAGGAACCACCATGCGCGTAGTGATAACCGGGGCGGCGGGGTTCATTGGTTCGCGGTTCGCTGAACTACTCCTCGAACAGGCCGAGCGCCTGGACTACGACGAGGTGGTGCTGCTCGACGCACTGACCTACTCGGGTCGACGAGAGAACATGGACGACGTACTGCGCGACTCGCGCGCAACCTTCGTCGAGGGCTCGATCGACGACGCCACCGTGACCGACGAGCTGCTGCGGGGCGCCCAGGCGGTCGTGCACTTCGCGGCCGAGAGCCACGTCGACCGGTCGATCACCGGGGCGCGAACCTTCTTCGCGACCAACGTGCTCGGCACCCAGCAGCTGCTCGAGAGTGCGCGACACGCGGGAGTCGAGCGGTTCGTCCACGTCTCGACTGACGAGGTCTACGGGTCGATCCCGGAAGGCTCGTGGCGCGAGGACCACCTCCTCGAGCCCAACTCGCCCTACTCGTCGAGCAAGGCCGGCTCGGACCTGGCGGCGCTGGCGTACCATCGCACCTACGGACTCGGCGTCTCGGTGACCCGTTGCTCGAACAACTACGGACCGCGCCAGTTCCCCGAGAAGGTCATCCCGCTGTTCGTGACGAACCTCATGGACGGACGAAGGGTCCCCCTCTACGGCGACGGTCTCAACGTCCGTGACTGGCTGCACGTCGACGACCACTGTCGCGGGGTGCGGGCGGTGCTCGAGGGCGGCCGGGCCGGCGAGGTGTACAACATCGGCGGCGGCACGGAGCTGACCAACGTCGAGCTGACCCGACGGCTGCTCGAGCTCTGTGGCCACGACCAGTCCATGGTCGAGCCGGTCGAGGACCGCCTCGGTCATGACCGGCGCTACAGCGTCGACTGGTCCAAGATCCACGACGAGCTCGGCTACGAGCCCCAGGTCGACTTCGACGAGGGACTGGCCGCGACGGTGAAGTGGTACCACGAGCACGAGCCGTGGTGGCGACCGCTGAAGAGCGAGACGACGTGAAGCTGACCGAGCTCTCCATCCCCGGCCTGATGTTGCTGGAGTCGCCAGTGTGGGGCGACGACCGGGGCTATTTCCGCGAGTGGTTCAAGCTCGACGACTTTGAAGCGTCCGACGTCACCTTCCACGCGCGCCAGGCCAACCTCTCGATGTCCCAGCGCAACGTCGTGCGCGGACTGCACTACTCGCTGGCGCCCGAGGGACAGGCGAAGGTCGTCACCTGCGTGCACGGCGAGCTCGATGACGTCATCGTCGACGTGCGCGTCGGCTCCCCGACGTTCAGCCGCGTCGAGGTCGTCCACTTGGCGGCCGACCAACCTCGTTCGGTCCTGCTGCCCGCCGGAGTGGCCCACGGCTTTTGCGTGACCAGTGAGCTCGCGGCACTTTCGTACCTGCTCTCCTCTCCCTTTAACGCGCCCTTCGAACTCGAGATCGACCCGTTCGACGAAAAGATCGCGGTCCCGTGGACCCTCCACGGCGAGCCGATCGTGAGCCCCAAGGACTCAGCCGCCCCTTCGCTCGCCGAACGGGCGGCTGCTCACCTGCTTCCGCACTATCGCTGAAGGTCAATAGGTCCCCCTGGAGTAGCCGTCACGAGACGGCGTGTTTTGTCAATCCGTTGTGAGCCATTCCACGTGGGATCCAATATCTCGACAATTCGATGTCGTGGCCGGACTTCAATTACGCCGACCTGACGTCAGCAGGCCCCAAAAGCACCCGCGAGCGCCACCGCGTGATCCCGGGCACCTCGCGCGTCGTGCCCGGCACCGCCAGCTCGCCTTCCTCCTTACGATCACAGCGTCACGAACCGGCGCCCGCACGTTGGTCACCTCCACCAGGGCCCCCGCGGCCGTGCTCGAGCACCCGCGGGCGCCACCGCGTGATCCCGGGCGGCCCGAGCGTCGTGCCCGGCACCGCCAGCTCGCCTTCCTCCTTACGATTCCAGCGTCACGAACCGGCGCCCGCACGTCGGTCACCTCCACCAGGGCCCCCGCGGCCGAGCTCGGCCACCCGCGAGCGCCACCGCGTGATCCCGGGCACCTCGCGCGTCGTGCCCGGCACCGCCAACTCGCCTTCCTCCTTACGATTCCAGCGTCACGAACCGGCGGCGCACTTCGGTCACCTCCACCCGGGCCCCCGCGGCCGTGCTCGAGCACCCGCGAGCGCCACCGCGTGACCCTGGGCACCTCGCGAGTCGTGCCCGGCACCGCCAGCTCGCCTTCCTCCTTACGATTCCAGCGTCACGAACCGGCGCCGCACGTTGGTCACCTCCACCCGGGCCCCCGCGGCCGTGCTCGGCCACCCGCGGGCGCCACCGCGTGACCCCGGGCGGCCCGAGCGTCGTGCCCGGCACCGCCAGCTCGCCTTCCTCCTTACGATTCCAGCGTCACGAACCGGCGGCGCACGTCGGTCACCTCCACCCGGGCCCCCGCGGCCGTGCTCGAGCACCCGCGGGCGCCACCGCGTGATCCCGGGCTGCACGAGCGTCGTGCCCGGCACCGCCAGCTCGCCTTCCTCCTTACGATCACAGCGTCACGAACCGGCGGCGCACGTTGGTCACCTCCACCAGGGCCCCCGCGGCCGCGAAAATATGACTGTGAGTTTCGTGCTGTTGCTCGACAAG
>JAYSQJ010000006.1:0-9784 GCA_043721635.1 Acidimicrobiales bacterium
GATGTCGAGCACGCCGAGGCGCCGTTCCGGCGGTGTCGCGACCACGGCGTCGACCAGTTCACGGTCGACCTCCCCGACGAAGCCGAGCACGGCCTGGGACGCGCGGTCCACGAGCGCCGCGCACCGCGTCGGGTGCATCCCCTTCGGTCCGCCGTCCACCGAGCGCACGACCACGTCGGCCAGGCCGAGTCGATCGTGGATCGTCGTCCACAGGGCCACGGCGCTCGAGGCGTCGTCGTCGGGCCGACCGAGCACGACCGTCGCGCGCTCGTTCTCGTAGGGCAGCTGCAGGACGACCGAGCCGCCGACACCGCCCTTGGTGGCCCGCGACGTCGAAGTGGTGCTCGGGTGGGCGAAGACGACGCCGATCTCGGCCAGGACGACGTCGCCGGTCCCGCGTTCGATGTTGCGCCCCCACGCTCGCACGAGGCCGGTCAGCAGCGTCGCTCGCATCACCGACTCCCCGGTGGCCAAGGGGTTGGTGATGCGGACGCGTTCGACGCCGGGGTGCAAGAGGTCGAACTCGGCGTCGCTGCCCAGAGTCGGGGTCCAAGCCTCGCTCGCCCCGAGGTCCACGACGACATCGCGCAGGTGCCGACGCAGACGTTGGCGCTCACTGAGCGCGCCGGGCTCGGGCCACGTGGGCGTGCGGCGAGGAAGCCGCCGGTAGCCGTAGAGGCGCGCGATCTCCTCGATGACGTCGGCCCGCCCGGCGGCGCCCGTGCGCACGTCGAGGCGGGCCGACGAGGGTACGACCACCAGATCCTCGCCTCGAGTCGTGACGCTGAAGTTGAGCCCCCGAAGGATTTCGGCCGCCTCGTCGTGAGATATCTCGACGCCCAGCAACCGCTCGATGTCGCCGTTGCGAATCTCCACGGTGGGGGGCGTCGGGACCTCGCCCCAGAGGTCGAGGGGCGAGCCCATCCACACGAGGCCCGGCACGCTCTCGCGCAGTACGGCCACGTAGCGGGCGGCGGCGCGCAGGGCTAGGTGGGGATCGACGCCGCGCTCGAATCGGTTGGAGGCCTCGCTGCGCAGTCCGTGGCGCTTAGAGCTTCGAGCGATCGTCATGGGGTCGAAGAAGGCCGCTTCCAACAGCACGTCAGTCGTCGAATCGCTGATCTCGCTCGAGGCGCCGCCCATGATGCCCGCGAGTCCGAGGACGTGGTCGTCGCCGTCGACGATGACACAGTCTTCACCCGTGTCGCCCAGCCCCCTTCCGGCCGTGGCGAGCTCGCGCTCGACACCGTCCAGGGTGAGGAGCCGCTCGCCGCTACGAGCCCGGCGAGCTCGCAGGGTTCGTTGACCGACGTGGGCCGCGTCGTAGGGATGGGTCGGCTGTCCCAGCTCGAGCATGACGAGGTTCGAGGCGTCCACGACGTTCGAGATAGGACGCATCCCCGCACTTCGAACTCGTCGGGCGACCCACTCGGGCGAGGGGCCGACCTTCACGTTGCGCAAGACCGAGATGGTGAGACGTCCGCACAGATCCGGATCGTCGATCGAAGCACCAGCGAACGTGTCGCTCGGCGGGGTGCCGTCCGGCTCGGCCAACACCGGCGGGCGTAGCGTTCGACCGAATCGGGTAGCGAGGTCGCGGGCTACACCTTCGACCGACCACGCATCGGGACGGTTGCCCTCGACCGTGATGTCAAAGACGACGTCGGGCACGATGTCGAGGGCCGCCAGCAACGGCGTGCCGACGACGGGATCGATCATCGCGTCGAGCACCATCAGGCCGAGGTGGTCATCGCTGAGGCCGAGTTCACGTGCCGAGCACAGCATGCCGTTGGAGGTGACGCCGCGCATCGTGCGCGTCGCAATCTCAAAACCACCGGGCAGCACCGCGCCCACCGGCGCCATCGGCACGTGATTCCCCAGCTCGAAGTTGGTCGCTCCACAGACGATCTCAACCGGTCCGGAGCCCGCGTCGACGACCACGAGTCGCACGCGGTCCGCGCCCTTGATTGACCGGATCTCGTCGATGCGAGCCACAACCACGTCCGCGAGCCCCGCTCCGACGTACTCGATGTCCTCGACGACGAGGCCGAGGTCGTCCAGGACCGGGCGCAGTTCCTCGGGCGACTCGTGCAGGTCGACGAACTCCGTCAGCCACGAGAGGGCGATTCTCACGAGAACTGCCTCAGGAACCGGGTGTCGTTCTCAACGAGCGCGCGCATGTCGGCAATCTGGTGGCGCATCTGGGCGCACCGGTCAATGCCGAAGCCGAAGGCGAAACCGCTCCACTCCTCGCCGTCGATGCCCACGGCGTCGAACACCGCGGGGTCCAGCATCCCGCACCCGCCCAGCTCGATCCATCCAGTCTGGGAGCACGTGCGACACCCCTCGCCCCGACAGATTGTGCAAGTGACCTCGAATTCGGCCGAAGGCTCGGTGAAGGGGAAGAAGGCGGGGCGCAGTCGCGACTCGATGTCCGGGCCGAAGTAGGCCCGGGTGAAGGTCTCGATGACGCCGGCGAGGTCCGAGAACGCGATGCCGTGGTCGACGACCAGTCCCTCGACCTGGTGGAAGGCGGCGAGGTGACGGGCGTCGGGGGTATCGCGCCGGTAGCAGCGTCCCGGCATCACGGCGTGGATCGGTAGCGAGTTGCTAGCGACCGCACTCTCCATAAGGTGGATTTGGGTGGGTGACGTGTGCGTGCGCAGCACCACCGTCTCGGGCTCGCCGAGCTCGACGTAGAAGGTGTCCCACATCCCCCGGGCCGGGTGCGCCGGCGGAATGTTGAGGGCCTCGAAGTTATACCAGTCGCTCTCGACCTCCGGGCCCTCCGAGACCGTGAATCCCATGGCCACGAAGACGTCTTCGAGCTCGCGTTGCGTCACCGCCACCAGACTCGGATGGCCCACGGTGGCCGGCCAACGCACGTCACCAACCACGACGTCGCCGAGGTCCATTCGATCGAACTCGAGTTCGCGGATTCTCGCGGCGCTGGTCAGCTCGCCGCGGCGCGCCACGAGAGCCGCCTCGACGGTCCGTCGGGCCTCCTGGAGTCGCGCGCCGGCATCTCTACGGTCCTCGGGCGCGAGCGCGCCGAGCGACTTCTGCAGGGTCGAGAGGATCGAGCGCTTACCGGTGATCGTCGGCTCGTCCTCGCGCAGTTGCTCGATGTTCGCCAGCGCGGCGACGGTCGCGAGCAACTGCGCTGTCTGTTCGGCGAGATTGTCGAGAGGTGAGGAGGCCATGACGCCTAAAGGCTACGGGGTCGCGGGGTCGGAGTCACGTCTTCGCGCTGGTGCAGCCCCTCGAAGGCGATGATCGAGGCGGCGACGCCGGCGTTGAGTGACTCGCTTCGTCCGTTCATTGGTATGGAGATCTTCTCTTGGCACCGCACGACCGACTCGTCGTCGAGTCCGACGGCCTCGTTGCCGATGACCACCACGGTCGGCTTCGTGAAATCGACGTCGCGGTGGCGCGCGCCGCCTCGCACGACGGTGGCGTAGCTTCTCGCGCCAGCCTCGTGGAAGTGAGCCAACGCCTCGACGAGCGATCCCACCGCGATCGGCAGGTGGAAGATCGATCCGGCGGTCGCTCGCAGGGTCTTGGGGTTGAAGGGGTCGACCGACTGACCGGTGAAGACGACGGCCGAGACGCCGGCGGCGTCGGCGGACCGGATGATCGTGCCGGCGTTGCCCGGGTCGCGCACGTCGTGCAGCACGAGGACGAGTCCGTCGGTGAGCAACGAGTCAATGGCGGTGACGTGAAAGCGAATGGCCGCCAGCACCGGCTGAGGCGTCTGGGCGTCGGCCACCCGCTCGAGGACGCCGGGCCCCAGCGAGAAGACGCGAACGCCGAGATCGTGGGCCCGTGACGCCAGCTCCATGAGCGCACGGTCGTCCGCCGAGTCCTCGTCGATGTAGATGGCCTCGAACTCAACGCCGGCGGCCAGCGCGGCACCGACCAGGTCCGGCCCCTCAAGGACGCAGACGCCTTCGCTCCATCGCAACGACCTCTTCTGAATGAGGCGTCGGAGTCGACGCACTCGCTGGTGTGACGACCCCAACGCCTCGATCAGAACGACCTACTTCGCCAAGGCGGCGTTGGCCTGGGTGACGATCGCCGAGAAGGCGGCGTTGTCGTTCACGGCCAGGTCGGCCAGCATGCGACGGTCCACTTCGATGCCCGCGGCGTTCAGCCCGGCGATGAATCGGCTGTAGCTCATGCCGTGGGCACGAGTGCCCGCGTTGATGCGCTGGATCCAGAGTCGACGCATCTCGCCCTTGCGTGCGCGACGGTCGCGGAACGCGTAGACGCCCGCGTGCTGAACGGCCTGGTTGGCGGATCGGAAGGTGCGACTGCGGTCACCGTAGTAACCCTTGGCCTCCTCCAGAATCGCCTTGTGGTGCTTCTTGGCGTTGACCGCCCTCTTGACACGTGCCATATAAGTTCCTCTTTCCTAACTCGATCGCTCTACAGACCCATCAACCGCTTGGTCTTCTTCTCCATCGCCGGAGAGAAGTCGGTCTCGCGACCCAGACGCCGTGCGCGCACCGATGACTTCTTCTCCATCAGGTGGCCCCGGAACGCCTTGCCCCGGCGCAGCTTGCCGCTGCCCGTAACCTTGACGCGCTTCTTGGCACCGCTGTCTGTCTTCATCTTCGGCATCTCAGCCCTCCTCTACGTTCACTTCGGCCGAAACACTCGGCGCGACTTCTTGCTGCTCTTCCACCTTCGAACTCTCGGCGACCTTGGGCTTGGCCTTCTTCTCGGGCCCCAGCACCATGATCATGTTGCGCCCGTCGAGCTTCGCGGCCGACTCGACCTTGGCGACCTCGGCGAGCTTCTCAATGATGCGATCGAGGATCCGCTTGCCCAGTTCCGGGTGGGCCGACTCGCGTCCCCGAAACATGATCGTGATCTTCACCTTGTGACCCTCGTTCAAGAACTTCTCTACGAGACGAGTCTTGGTGTCGAAGTCTCCCGGTCCGATCTTCGGGCGGTACTTCATCTCCTTGACGCCCACGTTCAGAGTCTTACGACGCGACTCCTTGGCCTTTTGAGCCTCGTCGAACTTGAACTTTCCGTAGTCCATGATTCGGCACACCGGCGGCTGCGCCGTGGGCGCGATCTCCACTAGGTCCAGGTCAAGGCTTCGGGCCAACGCCAATGCATCACGGGTGCTCATCACGCCACGCTGGTTTCCCTCGTGGTCGATAAGCCGAACGGTCTCTACGCGAATGCGTTCATTGACGCGGTGGTCTCCGGGCACTGTTGCGATAACTCACTCCTTGCTCTCTGCGACGCCTCGATGGCGTCGCCACGGCAAGCGGGGCGCAACACTCCTGGGAACCCGGCGCACATCGGTGGCCAGGTGGACGTTGGCACTGCCAACCTCACTTGCTGTGAACTGCTCAAATACAGTAGCAGAACGGGCGCCCCGGGCCACCGACCGGGTTCGGTGACGCGAACGGACCGACGAACGCTACGTTGGTCGGGTGAATGAGCACGCCGACCGGCCGAGCGTCAACGAATCCGAGGAGATCGCCTACCTACGCTCCACCCCCGTCGAGACGGTGCTGGGCAACCACTTCTTCGTCCTCTTGCAGTTGGCGGCCGTGCACCTCGGCCAGACGCCGCCCGACCTCGCGGCGGCCCAGCTGGTGATCGACACCATCGGGGCGATGTTGAATGCCGGTGGCGAGCGCCTCGGCGAGCACGTGGACCTGTACCGCAACGCCCTCGCTGAGGTCCAGCAGCTCTACGTAAGGGCCGCCACCACTCCTCCTACCACCTGATCAGTCCGAGCGGGGGAAGACAAAGATCAGGGCCAGCCCGCCCAGGGGGCTGTGCTCCGTGGTCATCGATCCGTGCAGCGCCTCGGCGATGTCGTACATGATGCTCATCCCGAGCCCCGACCCTCCGGTCTCCCTCGAGCGCGACGAGTCGTGGCGACCGAAACGCAGGGGACGAAGCCCGTACTCGGGCAGTCCCTCACCACCGTCATCGATTCGCATCTCGAGTTCGGACCCCCGACGGTGCAGCGTCACGCTCACTGAGACATCCTCGCGGGTATGGCGCACGATGTTGTTGAAGGCGTTGATGATCAACCGGTCGACGAAATCATTGCGGGCACGCACGAAGTGGTCTGGCTCGATGTCGCTCGTGACTGCTCGACCACGATTCTCGAGTGCGAACTCAACCACGTGGGCGCTCAGCAGCGAACTGAGCGCCACCCGCTCGTGGCCGCTTTGGGGGACTTCGCGGACCTCGGCGAGCAGCAGCAGGTCGGTGACGAGCGCCTCCATCCGCTCGATCTCGCGCTGAACGCGTTCGAGGGCCCGTACCTGCTGGGCTTCGCTCACGCTCGGACCAGCGAGTAGCTCGTTGTAGCCCTTGATCACCGTCAGCGGGGTGCGCAGTTCGTGCGACGCGTCGCCGATGAACTGTTGCATCGTCTCGACGCTCTTGGTTTCGGTGGCGATCCTCTGGCGGAGCGCCGCCACCATGGTCGCCAGCGCGGCCTGGAGTTCACGCACGTCGCGGCTGCCGAGGCCCGGCGGGATCGGTCCCGACTCAACACCCTTGGCGACGTCACTGGCGTAGCCGATGAGCCGCTCCATCGTCTGGAGGTCGCGGCGCATCAGGAGCCGGGCCAGCACCATCACGACGAGCGCCGCCAGCAGGCCGGCCAACGCGACGTCGAGCACGAGGCGGCGGTTCTGCCTCGCGATCTGCGACGTGGATCCGGCAACCAGCAGGTAGTCGCCGCCTCCGACGTCGAGTGATCGGATTCGGTAGCCCGGAAGATTCGCGGAGGTCCCCACTCGGTTCAGCGAGTTGCGCGCGTCGGCGAGTGTTGGGTTCCTGCGAAGCGCGCCGGGAGGCGAGTTGATCTGGGTCACCGTATTGCTCGGGTCGATGACGTCGAGCGTCAGGTTGTAGCTCTGCTGCTGGACGGCGTTGAGAGCGTCGCTCAGCGCGGTGTTGGGGTGGCCCAGCCCGCTGTCGACGACGGCGTTTATGGTGCCGTCGAGCGTGGCGTACTGCGAGCGGGTACTCAGATTGACCGCGTACATGCCGACCGACAGTGCCACCACGGTCGTCAGGCAGGCGAGCAGAATCGTCAGGCGTGTCGCCAGCTTCACTTTCGAGTGTCCGGACTGACGAGCTTGAAGCCCACACCTCTCACGGTCGTGATGGGTGCGAACCCGTCGTGGTGGATCTTGCGGCGCAGGTACGACACGTAGGTGTCGAGCACCGAGGTCTCGGAGTCGAAGTCGATGTTCCACACCTCGCGCAGGAGCTGCTCACGGGTCACGAGCCGGTCCTTTCGCTCGAGCAGCACCTCGAGAAGGCGGAATTCAGTCGCCGAGAGGTCGATGGCCTCGCCGCCGACGGTTATCTCGTGACGATCGATGCTCATCTCGATCGGCCCACTGACGAGGACTAGCTCGTCGCCGGCGTCCGGATTCGAGCGGCGCAGGATGGCCGCGATGCGCAACAGGATCTCCTCGAGGCTGAAGGGCTTGCGGACGTAGTCGTCGGCGCCGAAGCGAAGTCCCTGGGCGACGTCATCGGCCGAGTCCCGCGCCGACAGCATCAGCACCGGCGTCTGGGTATCGTGCTCGCGCAGACGCTCGAGGAACTCGAAGCCATTCATAATCGGCATGTTGATATCCACGATGCAGATGTCGGCACTCTTTCGACGGAGCAGGTCAAGCGCCTCGGCACCGTTGGACGCCAACTCGGTCTCGTAGCCGGCGTTGTCCAGCGCATCGTGAAGCAGATCGCGCACCCCGGGCTCATCGTCCACGATGAGGATCGTCGTCACTTCGTTTCCGCCATGTTGTGAGCGTACTGTCCGCCATCGTCCACGTCCGCTACTCCACCGCCGACGGCCAGATTCTCTGGCAATCAACAATCGCTTCACCAGAATCTCGAAGCCGGCGCTCCGACCCTGACGAGTGTTCCGTTGAAGGGGGTCCACCTGAGGAGCGTCAAGACCCGAGGTGCCGTGGCCATCGCCCTGGTCACGGCGCTGGAGGTTACCGCATAGCCGCGGCGTTTGGCGATACCGCCTTGACCGCCACCACGCCCGGAACGGCCCGCTCGGCCCACGTCGTCGCGCTGCAGGCGATCAATGAGACGTACCGCACCGCGGTCGCTTCAGCGCGGGCAACCTTCGCCGTCGACTTCACCAAGGCCTCAAACCGGGCTGAGCGGGCCACCGTGCGCGCCGAGCTAGAACTGGCCATCGTCAACGCCGCCACGGCTCGTGCTGCGTCCATGGCGACCTTGGGACCACCTCCGGCGAAGAACACCGCGACGACCCTGTAGTCACCAAGCAGACCAGATCGACCGCAATCACTGGCCTACTCGATCATGTTCACAACAGATAATGCACCACTTCACAGGAATTTTTAAGGTTGCCTCGGTACAGTGGAGTCATCGCAGTGAAGGGTTGTCCATGAAGAGATTCGCCATTCGAAGCGTTGCCTCGGCGGCAATGGTGGCGACCCTCGCGCTGGGCACGCCCGTCGCGGCCTTCGCCGGCAACCGCGCCTCGACCACGACTACCACCACCTTCTCGTCGCTCCACGCCTACCAGATCTCCGCGCACGCGTACCGGTCGCAACTGAAGGCGATCAACCTGGCCTTTATCGCAGCGGTCCGCGTCGCCGAATCCAAATATCATTCCGCCTTCGCCTCGGACGCCAGATCGGCCGACCGGATCACCGCACGTGCCGTGATGCGCCTGGCGATTGACAGGGCCACTGCCAAACGGGCGTCCGCATTGACCGCGCTCGGCAAGCCTCCAGTGAAACCGCACAAGTTCCGCGCATCGTTCCACTAGCCATGTCGCGACCTCGATAGAGGGCGATCGACCCCGCCTTCGATGCTGCCGATTTCGCGGCACGGACGCTGTCCTACTCCAGCGCGCGCACTCCCTTGACCTCGTCGAGGCCCAGTCGCCCGACGGCACGCACGCCACAGGCCGCAGCGCCGTTCGGGATTGAACGTGTGCCGTCGACAATGTCGACGCAGTGGAAGAAGAAACGCCGTCCGGTCTGGTCGACCAGGTAGCCGTAGCCGCGCCGATCGTCGAAGTCCTCGATGACGCCGGTGATCACGCTCAGCCGGCCAGTGAGCCCTGGCGCAGCACCGACACCATCTCCACGGCGGTGAGGGCCGACTCGCGACCCTTGTTGGTCTCGTCGGGCAGCGAACGCACCAGTGCCTGATCGACGGTGTTCGTCGTGAGCACGCCGAACACGACGGGGATCCGCGTGCTCAGTTGGACGTCCTGCACGCCACGCGCGCACTCGCCGGCGACGACCTCGTAGTGACCCGTGTCGCCACGAATCACCGCACCGAGAGTGATGACCGCGTCGTAGGGTCGCTCGGCGTCGGCGTAGGCCAACGCCATCAGGGGGACCTCGAAGGCCCCGGGCACCCAGCCGACCGAGATGTCCGCGCGGTCGACGCCGCATTCGAACAGCGCCGTCAGCGCGGCGTCCAAGAGTCGGATCGTGATGGCCCCATTGAACCGGGCGCAGACGATCGCGACCCGCAGTCCACGACCGTTCGCCGTCCCCTCCAGGTACTCCCCCGCCCGGGCACGCAGCACCTCGGACTGAGCCGGATCGAACGCGGTACCGTCACTGGAGGTCATCGAGACCTCCAAGCATGTGGCCGAGCCGTTCGCGCTTGGTGCGCAGATAGTCGATATTGAAGGCCGTGGGACTACTCTCGAGCGGCACGCGTTCGACAATGTTCAAGCCGAAGCCCTCGAGCCCGCCGTATTTGCTCGGATTGTTCGTCATGA
>JAYSQJ010000007.1:0-2632 GCA_043721635.1 Acidimicrobiales bacterium
CTGCCATGGTGTCTGGAATACGTCCTTGTCGAAGGTGATCCTCACGGCGAGACTCCGTGATGGATGGGTGACCACGCACCACCCCTCACGTAAGTCGAGCGCGAAGAGGAACTCCAATCGACCACTGTCGGGTGGACCGAGTCGGCTCAGGTCACGGCCCGCGTGCACCGGCCAGGCCACCGTTCCATCGTGCTCGAGCGACGGCGGGTCGCCAACCACGCCCATGCGGCTCGCGGGCACGTGGACCCTCGAGTCGTCGCCGACGGCGTGAGCGATGTGCTGGTTCCACATGAAGCTGAAGGGGCGCGATCCATGATTGGTCAGGCGCAGTCGCACCGATGCGGAGTTGCCGTCGCGCCGCACGGAGATCCACTTCTCGGCCCTGCAGGGCAACGACACGCTCTCTCGGCTCAGGTGAAGGACGCCGACACCCCCGTCGTCTCGTACGACGTCCCACGCCCAGGGGGCGATCCACAGGTCGCCGTGATCGTGATAGGCGGAGCCGTCGACGTCACAGGCCGGGTCGGTGGGGAAGACGTCATCCCAGCCGCCGCACCACACGTCGTCGAACGGGGCGCCGGCGTAGGTCCTCGCGACCGGCACTCGAGGGTTCTCCCAGAGGAGGTTGAAGCCCGAGTCATTGTCGATGAGACGCAGGATCTTCCCTCCGGACTCGGGGACGACGACCACGGTGACGTGGTCGGCGCGCAGGCTGATCTCGCTCAGGCCGTCGGACTGGCTGACCTCGACGATCTTGTCCTGATCTTCGTTTACGCTCAACGGTGCCCCTTGCTCGATCGATCGGTGTCCGTGGGCCGATCGAAACGCTGTCGGTCTAGCACAACGCGGGGCCGGCCGCGGTGTTGCCTACTCGGTGTCAACGGCGTGGGCGACAACGCGTTCGGGCCGGCGAAACCAAGGCACGATCGCCGAGGTGGTGCGCTGGAACTGCTCGTACTCGGGGTAGCGAGACACCGAGATCTGCTCGGTGAACGAAGTTGAGCCGACGAAGAGCAGAGTGAGGAGGAGTGGTCCCGCGACCGTCCATTGGAGCACCGAGCCGGCGGCAACGGTGCCGATGAAGCACAGGATCCACCACTGGGCCTGTTCGAAGAAGAAGTTGGGATGGCGAGAGAAGCGAAACATTCCCGTCTGCACGAACCGAGGGCTCGGTGAGAGACCCGCTTCGATCTCGCGGCGCTTCCAACTCTGGAACTCCCACTGCTGCTGATCGGCCACGGTCTCCCCGATCGTGCACCCCAAGAACAGCATCGCCAGCACCGCATCAAGTGGTCCGAAAGCGGTCGATCGATTGTCGTACGCCGTCAGCGCCGGCAGCACGATCAGTACCAACAGCAAGTTCTGGTAGAGCACAATGAAGAAGAGGTTGAAGAGCTGGAACTGCCATCTCGACATCCTCGACCGCAGGACCTCCCAGCGGTAGTCCTCGACACCGGAGTAGCCGCCCTTGCGTGCGAAGTTGAAGGTGAGTCGGACTCCCCACACGGTGACGAGGCCTGCCATCACGTCGAGGCGGGCGTTCGTCAGATGGGCGTAGGCGGCGAACACCCAGAGGTAGACGACCGGAACGATCGACCAGCTGCGGTCGACCCACGAGGTGTCCCCGGTGACGAGCGACGCGATCCAGGCGAAGGCGCACGCCGTGCACGCGAGGTAGACCACGACGAGGAGGGGCGTCATGGCGATGAGCCTACCGGTGTGCCCGTCCCGGCTTGAGCCGCGTCAGGGCGCCTCGGGGTCACTGCCGGCGCCGTCGCGTCGTCGCACCGCATCGTCCGGGACGACGAATTTTAGATTGCTCTTACCTTTGCTATGCCGTATTTATTACTGAGTTTTCCTAGGGTTGCGCCGTGAACCCACCACCGCCCACGACGGAGCTCCGCCCCGCGAGCCCACCGACGTCGGCGAAACCTGCTCGCCCCGCGACCCTGCCCAAGTCTTCCAAGCAGCGCCATCCGGTCTTCACCGGTTCGGCCACCACGAAGGCGCCGTCGCGCACGCGTCGCGCCGGCCACGCCCCCCGGCCGATCGTGGCCGACGCCCTCGGCGCGCTCGCCGGCCTGGGATTCGGCCTGACACTGGCGCTCGTCGTGATCAACGAAACCCCCGGATCGCTCGCATCGCCGGGTGGGTGGTTCAACGCGGCCGGACGGTTGACCGGCTTCCTCGGCTCGTACCTGATGCTGATGATGGTCTTTCTCATCGCGCGCATCCCGTGGCTCGAACGTGCGGTCGGTCAAGACCAATTGGTCCGCTGGCACCGTCGCATCGGTGGCTGGCCGGTCATCCTCATCGCCCTGCACATCGTGTTCGTGACCCTGGGCTACGCCAAGATGGACGGCGTCGGGCCGTTGAAACAACTGGGCATTTTCGTCATGCACTACCCCGACGTCCTCGCTTCGATGGTCGCCTTCGCACTCCTCGTGATGGTCGGCGTCACGTCGTACCGCATCGTGCGCAAGCGCCAGTCCTACGAGAACTGGTGGGCTGTGCACCTCTACACCTACCTGGCCCTCGCGCTGGCCTTCGCCCACCAGGTCGTGACCGGCGCCGCGTTCCTCCACCACCCGATGTCCCGGACCTTCTGGATCGCCGCGTGGGTCGGCGCCGC
>JAYSQJ010000008.1:0-8552 GCA_043721635.1 Acidimicrobiales bacterium
CACCCCCACGACGTCGCCCAGGTGCTGGACCAGTTCGGCGTGTGCGTGCGCCCGGGCCACCACTGCGCCAAGCCCCTGATGCGCCGCTTCGCACTGGCCGCCACCGTGCGCGCCTCGTTCGGGCCCTACGCGCTGGCGCGCGACACCGACGTACTGATCGAGGCCCTGGGTCACGCCCTCAAGATGTTCGGATAGCGATGTCGAACCTCGAAGACCTCTACCGCGAAATCATCCTCGACCACTACCGCTCGCCGCGCAATCGCGGCGAGCTGGCGGTCCCCCCCGCCACCCGCGTGGAGGGTTTCAACCCCCTCTGCGGCGACGAGATCACCCTGTACCTCGACGTGGCGCACGGCGTCGTCACCAACGTGAAGATGACGGGCCACGGGTGCTCGATCTCCCAGGCCTCGGCCTCGATGATGGGCGCCTCGGTCAAGGGCAAGACGGTCGAACAAGCCCGGGAACTAATCGGGACCTTCAAGCAACTCATGACCGTGCACGAGTCGACCCTCGAGCACGACGGCGAGCCGGCCCAGGTCGACCTGCGAGCCCTGGGCGAGCTCGCCGCGCTCCAGGGCGTCGTCAAGTTCCCGGTGCGGATCAAATGCGCCGCGCTGGCCTGGAACACGCTGACCCAGGGTCTCGACGAAATCGCGAGCTAACAGACCTTCGGGTCGAAGAACTGGTCGCCTTCGACGAGCGTCGTGGTCGTCGTCGGCGCCGTGGTGTGGGTCTTGTGCCTCTTCGCGGGCGGGGCCGACGTGGTCGTGGTCGTCACGACGGGCGGCAGCGGGGTGTGCATTGCGGTATTGGGCGGCGGGTTGGTCGGCGTCAACAGCTGCTTGCCGAAGATGTTCACCAGCATCTGCTGGGCGTCGGGCTGCTTCACGAAGAGCACGGCGCCGACGCCGGGTGCCGGCCCGGGCGCGGTCTTCAGGGTGTAGGTCTGGATGTTCGCCGGATTGAGCCCGTGGAATTTCACCGCGAGTCCAATGAGCTCGTGCAACGAGAAGTGAGTGTCGAGGGCGATGCCTTGGGGCAGCTTGGAGAGGAACGAGTCGATTGAGATGGGGTTGTAGAGGCCCTTGGCCCGGGCGAGCATGGCCCGCAGGAAGATGTTCTGGCGCCAGATGCGCCCGAAGTCGCTCGTCACGTCGGACTGCCAAGCACCGTTCTCGAACCATTGGTAGTGACGGCTGCGCGCGACGGCCAGGGCCTGGAATCCGGTCACGACCTGGCATCCCGCGTGGGTGATGCGCAGGCCCGAGTACGTGTCCTTGGCCGGGAAGGGGAAGTTGAGGCGCACCCCACCAATGGCGGTCGCCGCGTTCATCAGGCCGGCGAAGCTCACCACGATGGTGTTCGCGATCGGGATCCCGAAGTTAGCCGTGATGGTCTGGGCCAGCAGCGACGGGCCGCTGCCGAAGTTGACGTTGATCCGGTTGAAGTTCCCGTAGAGGTGCTGGTTGGCGAGCAGCGTGACCATCGTGTCGCGCGGGATCGACAGCATTGAGAGCGTGCCGGCGATGGGGTCGACGTGGATGATCTTGACGACGTCGCTGCGCTGGCCGCCGGCCTGGCCGGTCGAGGCGCCGGTCTGGGCCGCGACGGCGCCCGTGAGTCCGGCGCGCGAGTCCGAGCCGATCGAGAGGATGTTGAAGGGCTGGCCCGCGATGGCCGTCACCTCGCCGGCGACGGTGATCTTCTTGATCTGGCCGAAGCGCCAGTTGGCGTAGAGGTAGCCGCCGCCGAGCAGCGCCACGATCAGCCCGACGACCACGACCCCGGTGATGATCCACTTGCGTGCGCGGCGCCGCGGCGTGCGACGTGTGGGGGTGACGCCCGACTGACGGTCGACGGCCTCGCCCAGTGCCATGAGCCGTTGCTCGTTCGCCAGGGCCCTTCGTTTGGCGGCGGCGGAGTCTTCCGAGGCACCGCGGGGGGCGCTGTAGGGTCCGTCAGCCATTCGAGGAGTTTACCAACGTGGCACCGAAGGCCACTCTCACGAGGTCACCGCGCGGAACGGCTCGTAGCCGTCTCGCTCCAGCACCTCGGCCAGTTCGGGCCCGCCGGTCGCCACGACACGGCCTTCGCTGAGCACGTGGATCATCGTCGGCGTGAGCTCCTGGAGCAATCGACGGAAGTGGGTGATGGCGAGGATCCCGCAACCCCACTCGGACGTGGCCTCGGAGAGTCGCCGCGCGACCGCGCCGAGGGCGTCGACGTCAAGGCCCGAGTCGATCTCGTCGAGCACGGCGAACTTCGGACGCAGGATCCCGAACTGGACCATCTCGGCGCGCTTGCGCTCACCGCCGGAGAGGTCGACGTTGACGAAACGGTCAAGCACTTCGGGGCGCAGCTCGACCCGCTCGGCCTCGTCGCGCATCCGCTCGCGCAGTCGCGTGGGATCGGCGCCGGCGGCGACCAGCAGGTCGATCGGGCGCACCCCGGGGACCTCGAGGGGCTGTTGCATCGCGAGGAGAAGTCCGTGGCGGGCCCGTTCGGTCGCCGAGAGCCCGACCAGGTCGACACCGTCGACGGTGACCGAACCGTCGAGCACGCGGTAGCCCGGGTGGCCGGCCAACGCGTGGGCGAGGGTCGACTTGCCCGAGCCGTTGGGCCCCATGATGACGTGGACCTCGCCCGAGGCCATGGCCAGGTCGAATCCCTTCAGGACCTCCTTGCCCGCGACTTCGACGCGCAGTCCCGAGATGACCAGGGTCGACGTCACGTCAGCACCACTTCGAGTCGACCGTCGTTGTGGAGCACGTCGTAGTGCGCGACGGGCCGAGTGGCGGGGAACGTCATGGGCTCGCCGTCCTTCAGGTTGAACATCGCGCCGTGGCGGGCGCACTCGATCTCACACGTTGCGACGTCGACCTCGCCCTCGGCGAGGCTGTAGTCCTCGTGACTGCAACGGTCGTCGAGCACGTAGACGTCGTCCTCGATCCGCACGACGACGAGCACCCGGTCCAGGACCCGCACCTGGCGCGGGGTGCCGCTCACGTAGTCGTCGAGCACCCCGATGTCGCACAACGTCACGGCGACACCACGTTGACCGCCGCGAGCACCGACGTGACGTCACGCTCGACCAGTTCGGCCAACTCGGTTGGCAGGTTGGCCAGCATCTCGTAGAAGAAGCCCTGGATCATCAGCCGCTCGGCGTCCTCGCGCGTAACCCCACGCGACTCGAGGTACCAGCGCTGGAGCTCGTCGAGCGGACCGACGCTCGACGCGTGCGCGCACATGACGTCGTTCTCACGAATGTCGAGGTTGGGCACGCTGTCGGCGTGGGCCCGCGGCGAGAGCAGGAGGTTGTGGTTGGTCTGGCGCGCGTCGGTGCGCTTCGCGCCCTTTTCGATCTCGATGAGCCCGGTGTAGACCGAGCGCGACTCGTCGGCGACGGCCCCCTTGGACAGCAACGTCGAACGGCTGCGCGCGGCGACGTGGAGCTGGTGGGTGCGAAAGTCGTGGACCTGGCGGCCCGAACCGAGGAAGGTGGTGCGCAACTCGTTTTCCGCCCCGGTGCCGAGCATCACGGCGTCGTTGCGCGACCGGTTGTAGTGCGCGCCGATCCCGATGACCGCCTGGCGCAGCCGGGCGTCGCGGCCGAGAAAGCCGGTCGTTCGAGCGACGTGCCACGCGCTCTGGTCGAGGCGCTGGTAGGTAATCAGCTGCAGCACCGCGTTCTCATCGATGCGGTACTCGCTCAAGGGGACGACGAGCGCGTCCGCACCGCCCTCGAAGTACTCAACGACCGTGGCGCTCGCGCCCCGTCCCAACTCGATCTGGGTCCGCGAGAACGAGGAGGTCGCCTTGGAAACGTTGAGGATCACGATGGGCCGCTCCACGTGCACGCCGGCGCCAATGCGCAGCACCGTCGTCGCCGGCGCGAGGGCCGTGTTCAGGACCGCGAAGGTGTCGCTTCCGTAGCGTTCGACCAGCGACGTGCCGGCCAGTGAGCGGTTCGGTCCATCGACCTCGACTTGGACCCCCTGGGTCAACTGGCCCGTGGAGGTGCAGTAGCCGTCCACGACCCGAACGACCAGACCGGCGCGTTGGCAGAGTTGCGCGGCGAAGTCCGAGTCGCCGCCGTGCGCCGGTTGTGCCGAGACACTGAAACGATCGAGGACGAGGTCCTTCAGCGGTGCGTAGCGCCACACCTCGTCGTCGGTCGTCGGCAATCCGGCCGATTCGAAAGCCGACCACGCAAGCTGACGTTCGGCCGCGTCGGGCCGTTCGAGAATGAAGGTGGAGGCTGATTCAGCGAAGATTTTCATAGGTATCGGGACCATGGCAGTGTAATAGGCGCTCGCGACGTCACTGCAGGGTCGGCGTAGGCTGACCGACGAACACAAGGAGCAAATCGTGGAGTTCTCATCCGAAGTCTTGACACTGGAGGTGAACGGTCACGTCGCGACACTGTGGCTCGACCGACCCGAGGCACGCAACGCAATGGGCAGCGCCCTCTGGCGCGATTTGCCGCGCGCGGCGGCGGCGGTGTCGAGCGACAGGTCTATCCGAGTGCTCATCCTGGCGGCTAAGGGGCCCCACTTCACCGTGGGGCTCGACCTGAAGGAGTTCGGCGGCGCATTCGCCGGCGAGGGTCCGTCCGCTCCGTCCAAGGCCGCCGCGAGCGCCGCGTCGTACCAGGCGGTGCGGTCCATGCAGGGCTCGGTCACCGCCATCGCCGAACTGGCCGTGCCGGTCATTGCCGCCGTGCACGGTTACTGCATCGGTGGCGGCATCGACCTGATCAGCGCCTGCGACATCCGGCTCTGCGCCAACGACGCGCGGTTCTCGGTGCGCGAGACCAAGGTCGCCATCGTCGCGGACCTCGGGACGCTGCAGCGACTCCCGAGGATCGTCAGCGCCGGGCACGTCGCCGAGCTCGCCCTCACCGGCAAGGACTTCGACGCGAGCCGGGCGGCCGCAATCGGCCTCGTCAACTGGGTGCACGGCGAGAGCGGTGACGAGGTCATGCAGTCCGCCATCGAGCTCGCCCACGAGATCGCGGCGAACTCGCCGTTGGCCGTGCAGGGCACCAAGGCCGTCCTCGCGGCCAATGACGGGCGAACGGTCGCCGAGGGATTGGAGTTTGTCGCGCGCTGGAACGTCATGTACCTGTCGAGCAACGACCTGCGCGAGGCCATGACCGCGTTCGTCGAGAAGCGCCCACCGGTCTTCACCGGCGATTAGCGCTGCCAGAACTTCCAGCCGCGCCGTTCGCGCTGTTCGCGCTCGTCGAGTTCGCGGCGCCGCTCTTCGAAGAGTTCGGGTGCGACGGCGTTGACGATGTCGCTGGCCGCGTCTAACAGCTCGCGGCGCTCGTCGACCGACGCGCTCGTCTCGGGCACGGGCTCGACGGAGGGTTTGACGAGCGAGCCGTGTGACCACCCGACGTCGGCGAGACGACGCTCGTAGGTCAGGCAGTTCTCCGGGCACGACCACGGCTGGTCGGGGGCGTTGCCCAGCACGCAGAAGCGCGCGACCTCACCCGAGGCGTAGGTGCGACTCTGAAAGTGCTTGCACTCCTCGCGCATTCCCATCCGTCCATTGTTCCACGTGGAAAGTGCCGCTCCCGCGAAGAGGCGATGTTCCCCCGTTCGGCGGCGTCGCAGTCGGCCGGGGGCCGGCGAGATAATCGAAACAGGACACGATGTGGCCACGGTTCCACCGATCGGTCGGCCAGGTCGTTCGGCGGTGCCGGCTCGGGCGGTTACCGGACGTCAGCTGCGCCAACGTCAGCCGATCGAGCCTTCCATCTGCAGTTCGATCAGTCGCGACCACTCAACGGCGTACTCCATGGGCAGCGTGCGCGTCACCGGCTCGATGAAGCCATTGACGATCATGCCCATCGACTGGCTCTCGGTCAGTCCCCGGCTCATCAGATAAAAGAGCTGGTCGTCGCCGATCTTGGACACCGTGGCCTCGTGGCCGATCGAGGCGTCCTGCTCGCCGACCTCCATGTAGGGCTTGGTCTCCGAGACCGACTGCTCGTCGAGGATCAGCGCGTCGCAGCGCACGAAGGCCTTGGCGCCGGTCGCGCCCTCTTCGACCTTCACGAGGCCGCGGTAGCAAGTGTTGCCGCCGTCCTTCGAGATGGACTTGGAGATGATCGTCGAGGTCGTCTCGGGCGCGCAGTGCACCATCTTGGCCCCGGCGTCTTGGACCTGTCCCGACCCGGCGTAGGCGACCGAGAGCACCTCGCCCGAGGCCTTGGGTCCCATCAGGTAGACCGACGGGTACTTCATCGTGAGCCGCGAGCCGATGTTGCCGTCGATCCACTCGACGTGGGCCTCGGCCTCGGCGCGGGCGCGCTTGGTCACCAGGTTGTAGACGTTGTTCGACCAGTTCTGGATCGTCGTATAGGTGATCCGCGATCCCGGCAGGGCCACGAGCTCGACGACCGCCGAGTGCAGGGAGTCCGTCGAGTAGACCGGGGCCGAGCAGCCTTCGACGTAGTGGACCTGGGACCCTTCGTCGGCGATGATCAACGTGCGCTCGAACTGGCCCATGTTTTCGGTGTTGATGCGGAAGTAGGCCTGCAGCGGCTGGTCGACCTTCACGCCAGGCGGCACGTAGATGAACGAGCCCCCGCTCCACACCGCCGAGTTGAGGGCCGCGAACTTGTTGTCGTTGGGCGGGATGACCGTCCCGAAGTACTTGCGTACGAGGTCCGGGTAGTCGCGGATCGCGGTGTCCATGTCGCAGAACAGCACCCCGAGGCGCTCGAGGTCCTCGCGGTTGCGGTGAAAGACCACCTCGGACTCGTACTGGGCGGTGACCCCGGCCAGGTACTTGCGCTCGGCCTCGGGGATGCCGAGGCGCTCGTAGGTGTTCTTGATGTCGTCGGGCAGGTCCTCCCAGCGGTTGACCTGGCCCTCGGTGGGCTTGATGTAGTAGTAGATGTCATTGAAATCGAGGTCCGGCATCCGGTCGGCGAACCAGGGCAGCATCGGCTTCTTCTCGAAGCGCTTGAGGGCGTTGAGGCGAAAATCGAGCATCCAAGACGATTCGTTCTTGATCCCGGACATCTCACGAACGATGGCCTCGTTGATGCCCTTCTTCGGCTTGAAGACGGGAATCTGATCGTCGGACCAGCCCAGTTGGTACCGGCTGAAGTCCAGGTTGTCAACAGTCATCGCACTCCTTTGGGATTATCCCTACGGCCATAGTACTAACTCAACCGTCAGTTCTGCCACCAAATGCTGACAGAGTGGAGCGGTGCCCACACCCCCCACCGCCGCCCAGCGCCCTTTCGCCATGGGGCGACACGGTGACGTCCGCTCCGACCCCTACTACTGGCTCATGGACCGCGACGACCCCGAAGTCATCGCTCACCTGCGGGCCGAGAACGAGTTCCTGGCTCAGTCCATTGCCCCCTTGAAGCCACTCGAGAACCAGCTCTTCGAGGAGATCAAGGGGCGCATCGAGGAGACCGACATCTCGGTCCCGGTACGCCGCGGCGCGTGGTGGTACTTCGACCGGACCCGAGAGGGGCTCAACTACCCGATCAGCTGTCGGGTCGGAGCGTCAGGCGACGAATTGACCCCTCCCGCGATCGATGCGGCGACCTCCCTCGACGGCGAACAGATCGTCCTGGACGAGAATCTCGAGGCGGGGAACAGCGACTACCTCTCGGTCGGCGTACTGGCCGTCAGTCCCGACGACTCGTGGGTGGCGGTCGGCACGGACTTCGAGGGCAACGAGCTGCACCGCCTCACGATTCGTCCCTTGGCCGGTCAGGCACCACTACCCGACGAGCTCGACGACGTCTACTACGGCTTCGCGTGGGCCAACGACAGCCGACACTTCTTCTACACCCGCGTCGACGACGCGATGCGGCCGTGGCAGCTCTGGCGTCACGAGCTCGGCACCGACGCCAGCGTCGACACCCTCGTCTTCCAGGAGGACGACGCCCAGTACAACCTCTCGGTTGGCCGCAGTCGCGACGACGCGATGATCGTGCTGCTCGCCGGGTCCTCAATGACCTCCGAGGTCCACTACGTGGCGGCCGACGCGCCGACGGAGCCCCTCACGATGCTCGAGCCTCGACGCCAGGGCATCGAGTACGGGGTCGAACACTTCACCGACGCCCTCGGTCGCGGTTGGTGGCTGAAGGTGACCAACGAGGGGGCCACGGACTTTCGCCTCGTGGTCCGGCCCGTCGCCGGCGGCGAGTGGCGTGAGGCCGTGGCGGAGCGCCCCGGCAACCGGCTGGACGGCGTTGACGCGTTCGCCACGTTCCTCGCCCTCTCGGAGCGCTACGAGGGTTGCGCCGCCGTGCGCCTCGTGTCGATCCCGACCGGCGACGATCCCTTCGCCGGCGACCTGCTCGAGCGGTCGTCACTGGTCGAGGGCGACGTCCGGCCCAGCTCGGTGTGGGCCGCGCCGAGCCCCGACTACGACTCGGTCCAGTTGCGAGTGACGATCACCTCGCTCGTGACGCCCCGCCTCGTCGCCGACGTCGTCGTCGCGACGGGCGAACAGCTCGTGCGCAAGCAGCAGAAGGTCCTCGGCGGCTACGACGAGGCCGACTACGTGACCGG
>JAYSQJ010000009.1:0-2302 GCA_043721635.1 Acidimicrobiales bacterium
TACCGGATCCCGGCCGAGGCGGCCGCGCGCGTGCTCGCCGGTCCCCGGGGACTGCGCTACGTGACGCGCCTGCTGCTCGAGGACCGCCACCACCTGCGCACCGGTCCCCCGGCCGAGGCCGTCCGCGACCAGTTGCGTCAACCCGTTCGCGCGGCGATCCGCACGGCGCCGATCATCTGCGCGCCGACGACCTCGGTGCGCGAGGCGGCGCGGATGATGACCGACGCGGGCATGACGGCCTTCATCGTGGACCTCGGTGACTCGCTCGGCATCGTGACCGACGCCGACCTTCGGTCGAGGGTGGTCGGCGCCGGCCTCTCGGGCGACGGCCCGGTGTCCGAGGTGATGACCGCGCCGGCGTTCACCGTGCCGGCGGAACGGCCCGGTAGCGAGGTCCTGCTCGACATGCTCGACCGAGGCGTGCGTCACTTCCCCGTCGTCTCGGCGACCGGCCGGGTGATCGGGGTCGTGGAGGACCACGATCTGCTCGAGGTCGAGAGTCGCTCGTCGTTCTCGCTGCGCCGCGCCATCGCCCGCGCGAGCACCGTCGAAGAGCTCGTCGACGTGTCCGTGAAGCTGCGTCCCGCGGTCGTGAGCATGACTCGCGGCGGGATGGCGGCGCTCGACGTCATGTCGGTTTTCTCGGTCGTTGCCGACGCCCTCACCCGCCGGGCGCTGGACTTCGCCGTCGCCGGGCGCGAGGCGCCCGCCCGGTTCTCGTGGCTGGCCCTCGGCAGCCAGGCGCGACGCGAGGCGCTGCCCGGTTCCGACCTCGACAGCGCAATCGCGTGGCTCGACGACGGACCCGAGGAGCTCATTCGGCCCTACCTCAGTGAGGTCGCGACCACCGCGACCGACATCTTGACCCGGTGCGGCTTCCGACCCGACGAGCATCGCGTCAGCGCCTCCGATCCGCTGTTCGTGCGCTCCCTCGACTCGTGGAGGCGCGAGTCCCAGTCGATGATTGACGACCCCACTCAGGACAAGGCCCTCGTCATCGTGTCGGTGCTCGTCGACAGCCGACCGGTGTGGGGGGTGGAGACCGAGCCGTTGATCGCCGAGCTCTTCCAGAGGGCCAAGGCCCGACCACGGCTGCTGCACCTCCTGGCCGAGTTCGCCCTCTCGCACCGTCCGCCCTCGGGCTTCTTTCGGGGACTCGTCGTCGAGTCGTCGGGCGAGCACCGCAACCGCCTCGACCTGAAGAAGGGGGCGGTGGTGCCGATCACCGACCTCGCCCGGTGGGCCGGCATGGTCGCCGGTGTCGCCTGCGCCTCGACGACGGCGCGATTGACGGCGGCCCGCGAGTCGGGCGTGCTGCGTAGTTCGGACGCCCAGTCACTCCAGGAGGCCTTCGAACTAGTGTGCCAGCTTCGTCTGGACCACCAGATCGCCCAACTCGAGGCCGGCGCTGAACTCGACGACTTCGTCGATCCCCGCGAGTTGAGCCCGCTCGTCCGCAGTTACCTGAAGGAGGCCTTCCACGCCGTGGCCTCGGTGCAAAAGCGCATCTCGAACGAGGCGGCCTGGAACCGTTGAGGCGACCGCTCCTCCTTCGGTCGCCGGTCACACCCCTCGCTCGGCGCTACGCCGACGCCATCGTGCTCGACGGCCCCGTCCCGTGGCGCCAGGCCCACTACTGCGCCGTTGACCTCGAGCTGAGCGGTCTCGACCCACGCCGCGACGAGATCATCTCCTTCGGCGCGGTGCCAATCGACGCCGGCCGAGTGGTCGTCGGCGGCGCGGTGTACGGTCTGTGTCGCCCGAGCCGACCGTTACCCGAGAAGTCCGTGCTCGTCCACGGCATCCGGACCGTCGACCTCACGGATGCGCCGGCGCTCGACGAGGCGGTCCAGCCGCTCATCGAAGCAATGACCGGGCGGATCATCGTGGCGCACGTCGCGTGGGTCGAGGAGTCGTTCCTGGCTCGGGCGTTCAACCGGCAGAACATCCGACTTCGCTCCCCGATGCTCGACACGTTCGAATTGGGCCGCCTCCTCGCCTTCGAACGCAGTACACCACCGCCCTCGCGCTCGCTGAGCCAATTGGCCGAGAGTCTAAATCTCCCGGCCCACCGGCCGCATCACGCGCTGGGCGATGCGCTCACCACGGCCCAGGTGTTCATCGCGCTCGCGGCGCACCTCGAGAAGTTCGGCCCCGAGACGGTGACGTCGCTGTCGCGCGCGAACCCGCGCGCCCGTTCGTACTTGGGCTAAGCGTTGTCATCGACGTGCTTTCCAACTCGATTGTTGCGTTGGGTGAGAATTGACTGCCCGAAACTCCGAGTACGGGTTCACGTCGGCCC
>JAYSQJ010000010.1:0-10875 GCA_043721635.1 Acidimicrobiales bacterium
CTTGGCCAGGAGGGCCAGCTCCGGGTCGTCCACCAGCATCTGATGGAGTCCGCTGCGGCCGATGCCCCGCAGGAGCTGGTGGGGCCACTCCAGGGCCCCGGGGCTGGCGTCGGGGTCCAGGCGGGCAAAGAGACGACGGGCCTCGATCTTCCACGTCCAGCGGAGGTTCAAGGCAACGTCGAGCAGATCGTCATACGTCACGTCAGATCGTCGCGTCGACCCGAGAGCACGGCTCACCGACACGGCACCTCGTTCGTCGCGTCGCGCGCGACGCGACCGCGAATCGTCTCGACGCCACAAGCCATACCCATGTTGCGAAACTACACGCGCGCCGGACCGCCCTCATAGGGCGATGCGACGAGGTCCGACGCGGTGTCGGCGGGTCGACACCTCGGTCGGCGCGCCGCCGCGCACACCAATCCCCTCGAGAGCGTCTCGGATCGCGTACTTGAAACCGTCTGACGCCGTCAGCGGTCCGGGAGTGAACGGCTAGGGCAACTTCATTGCGCCCGGCTGACGTGGAGGACCGAGTTGAGCGACTCTCGAGGGTAGGCGCACGGGTTGCCCGGTCGCAGTGCGGGGGTGACTAGAGGGTGAGGGACGCCCGATCGTCGGGAACCTCGAACACGATGGCCTCGCGCGCCCGTAAGACGCCGGACCGGTGGTCGGCCCGGCTCGAGAGCAGGGGCCGTCGGTGCGGTGTCGCGACGTCGCCGTCGGCGGAGAAGTTGATCATGACGCGCAGCCGTCCGTCATCGCCGACCCGGTCGAAGACGAGCACCTCGCCCTCGACGTGCAGTCCGGCGAGGGCCCCACTGCGCAGGACCGGCGTCCGACGACGCAGATCCAGCACCGTGCGCGCAAAGTGGAGCATCGAGCCCTCGTCGAGCATCTGGGCGTCGACGGACACCTCGGCGGCCCGTTCGACGAAGGGCAACCACGGTTCGCTCGACCATCCGTGGTCGGGCGACGCCGTCCACGGGATCGGCGCCCGACAACCGTCGCGCCCTCCGGGGTCCACTACGCGCTCGGGGGCGATCACGGCGTCCTCGAGTCCCAGCTCCTCGCCGGCGTAGAGGAACGGCGTGCCCCGCAGCGTCAACAGCAGGACCAGGGCCGCGCGCACCGCCGCGACGTCGCCGTGCAGCCTCGTGGCGATTCGGGCGTTGTCGTGGTTGCACAGCACCCACGTCGGCCACGCGCCGCGCGGCTCGAGCGAGTCCATGGTGCGCGCAATGACCGCCGCCCACGCGTCGGCGCGCCAGGGGGTGAAGAGCGGAGCGAAGTTGAACGAGAGATGCAACTCGTCCCCGTCGCCGTAGTACTGGGCGACTCGATCGGGGTCGATGAGGTAGACCTCGCCGACCGAGACGCGATCGCCCTCGTACCCGTCGAGAACCGAACGGATGGCGCGCACGTAGTCGTGGGTCACGGGCACATCATTGAGGGGCACGTGACTGAGGGCTCGCAGGTCCTGCGGGTCGTCGGTGGCGAGGTCCTTGCCGAGGAGGTGGATGACGTCCATCCGCAGGCCGTCGACGCCGCGGTCGAGCCAGAAGCGCATCGTCTGGTGCATCGCCTGGCGGACCTCGACGTTCGACCAATCGAGGTCCGGCTGGCTCGGCAGGAAGCAGTGCAGGTAATACTGCGCGGTGGCGTCGTCCCACGTCCACGCCGGCTCATCGCTCCACGCGCGGATCCAGTTGTTCGGCAGTGCGCCATCAGGCTTCGCGTCTCGCCAGACGTACCAGTCCCGGTGGGCCGACGTGCGCGACGAGCTCGAGTCGACGAACCACGGATGGTCAATCGACGTATGGTTCGGCACCCAGTCGAGGATGACCCGAATTCCGAGGTCGTGAGCCTCGTGCACGAGCTCGTCGAAGTCCTCCAACGTTCCATAGACCGGGTCGATGCCCACGTAGTCCGACACGTCGTAGCCGAAGTCGCGCATGGGTGAGGGATAGACGGGCGAGAGCCATAACGCATCGACTCCCAGCCACGACAAGTAGGGGAGCTGCTGGCGCACGCCGTTGAGGTCACCGACCCCGTCGCCGTTCGAGTCCCGAAAGGACCTCGGATAGATCTGATAGACGACCGCGTCGTGCCACCACGTCACGGTCGAACACTAGCCAGCGACGACGGTGCGCCCACGACCCTCGGTGCGCACGGACGTCGCGCACCGCGCAGGGACGGGCGACCTCGAGCCACGACCCCGGCTTGGTCCGACTCGGTATCCTGAGGAAGTGCCTTCAACCTCAATCGTCGTGTGCGAAGGCGACCAGACCGGTCAAGAGTTGCTGGAGGAGTCCCTGAGGGTGCTCGAGCCGAGCGTGGTCGGTTTCGACATCGAACTGGTGCGCTACGACCTCTCGCTCGCGAACCGTCGATTGACCAGGAATGGGGTCGTCGGCGACGCCGCGGAGGCGATCGTCGAGACGGGTCTGGGCCTGAAGGCCGCGACGATCACCCCAACCGAAATCGGCGGGGTCGGGTCGCCGAACCGGATCCTTCGAGAGGGCATTAACGGCAAGGTCATCGTCCGCACTGGGCGTCGCATTCCCGGCGTCTCGCCCATTGTCCCGTTGACCCACCCGGTCGTTATCGTGCGCATGGCCGTCGGTGACGCCTACGGCGCTCAGGAGGGCCGCGACGGGGAGGCCGGTGCCGCGACCGAGACCGCGTGGCGCACCGAACGGATCGACCGTGGCACCTGCCAATCGGTCGCCGAGTTCGCTTTTCGTACCGCAGCTTCGATGGACGGGCTCGTCTACGGCGGCCCCAAATGGACGGTTTCGGCGACCTACGAAGGGATGCTGAAGGAGGAGATGGACTCGGCGGCGACGCGCCACCCGAACGTCCACTACCACCCGATGCTGATCGACGCCGCCTACGCCGGCCTCATGACCGAGCAGTGGGAGCAGACCGCCGTCATCCCCGCGCTCAACCGTGACGGCGACTGCCTAAGCGACCTGGTGCTGGCCATGTTCGGCTCGATTGCCGGGGCCGAGTCGATCCTGCTCGCGCTCGACGAAGACCTGCGCCCGACGGCGGCGATGGCCGAAGCGCCCCACGGGACCGCTCCCTCGCTCGAGGGCAAGAACGTCGCAAACCCGATGGCGATGCTGCTGGCCTGCGCCGCGGTACTCGAGCACGCAGGCAACCACGGCGACGAGCGGTGCCTCGAGGTCTCGAAGTCACTTCGCAAGGCCACCCTCGGCGCCGCCCTGGACGGCATCCGCAGCTTCGACCTCGGCGGACAGGCCACGACTTCGGAAGTGGTCGATGAAGTGGTAGCTCGAATGCGCGCTCGCTAGAGCACCGGCCGAGCGTCACTCTAGTGATCTGGAGGGCATGATGTCGATTATCCCCACGGACCCGTCACTCGACGTCCTCGCCGAACACTCCGTCGCCCAGGCGCGCGCGCTGATCGAGCGCTCCGACGCGATGCGGGACCGCTCCGAGAAAGCCGGTCGAAGACGTTTCTCGCGTCTCTTCCGGGACCCCGGGGCCATCGAGGTCACGATTACCCTGACCGACGAGGTCATGCGCATCCACTCCGTGCGCAGCTCCATCAACATCTTTCGCCGCGCCGCCGCGTCTTCGTCGGTCCAGGGCTTCGGCGTCGTCAACGCCTCGGGCCTGCGGCTGCTCGCGCTGGTCTCTCGAATGGCGCCCGCGCCGGTCATCCGACTGGTCCACTGGAGGGTCCGGCGACTCTCGCGCGACCTGATCCTGCCCGCCGAAGCGGCACCCCTGCGCCAGCACCTGCACCGACGTCGACGAGACGGCGTAGCACTGAACGTCAACGTGCTCGGTGAGGCGGTCCTTGGCGAACGCGAGGCCGACGAACGTCTGCGCCGCGTGCTCGAGATGATCGGCCGACCCGAGATCGACTACCTGTCCGTGAAACTCTCGGCCATCGTGAGCCAGATCATCACCATCGACCGCGCGGGCTCGCTTGATCGGGTCTGCGCGAAGTTGCGCCTGCTCTACCGCGAGGCCGTGGCGCGCCAGGCCTTCATCAACCTGGACATGGAGGAGTACCGGGACCTCGAGCTCACCGTCGAGGCCTTCCGGATCGTGCTCGACGAGCCGGAGTTCTCGTCCGTCGAGGCCGGGATCGTCCTCCAGGCCTACCTGCCCGAGTCTCACCAGGTGTTCGCCGACCTCGTCGCCTGGTCGAAGGACCGCCACCGCCGTTCGGGAGGCTCGATCAAGGTCCGTCTGGTGAAGGGAGCCAACCTGGCAATGGAGACCGCCGAAGCGCAGCTCCACGGCTGGTCCCCGGCCCCCTACCGCACCAAGGCCGACGTCGACGCCAGCTACGCGCGACTCATCGACGCTGCGCTGCGCGCGGAGCACGCCGGCGCGGTGCGCGTCGGCATCGCCAGCCACAACCTCTTTCACCTGACGTGGGCCCTCGAGGTCGCGCGCGCGCGCGGCGTGCTCGACCAGGTCGACGTCGAGATGCTCGAGGGCATGGCCAACGCCGAGTCCCTCGCCATCGCGCGCACCGGCCAGAAGGTCCTCCTGTACGCCCCGGTCACGCGGCGCGACGACTTCGCCTCGGCGGTCGCCTATCTCGTTCGACGCCTCGACGAGAACACCTCGGACGAGAACTATCTGAAGGCCGCCTTCGACATCGGCACGGACGAAGCCAAGTTCGACGAGCAGCGAACGCGGTTCGAGGCCTCGGTGCTCGGACGCCACAGCCTGTCGACCGCCTCGCTGCGCCACGTCGCCCCGACGCCGGTGCCCGCCGAGGGCTTCGAGAACTCCCCCACCATCGACCCGACCTCCGCAACGGTGTTGCGCGAGGTGACCAAGGCGTTGACCGCCGTGCGTGAGCTGCCCGTCGCGATGATCCCCCTCGTCGTCGGTGGTCGGGAAATCATCACGTCGTCCTTCGAGGTCGGCACCGATCCCAGTTCGAACGGGACTCCCTGGTACCACTACTCGGTCGCAACGCTGGCGCACGTGGAGGACGCGGTACGGGTTGGCGCGCAGGCCGGCCCGTCGTGGTCACGGACCACGGCACCGCAGCGACGCGCGATCCTCCTGCGCTGCGCCGAGGTGATGGAAAGCCAGCGGGTCGAGACCATCGCGCTCATGGCACGCGACGCGGGCAAGACCGTGGCCGAGGCCGACCCCGAGGTGAGCGAGGGCGTCGACTTTTCTCGCTTCTACGCGAACTGCGCCACCGACGAAGGCGGCTCGCGAGCCCTGGGCACCGTGGTCGTCGTGCCGCCGTGGAACTTCCCCTACGCCATCCCCGCGGGCGGAGTCTGCGCCGCCCTGGCCGCTGGCAACCGCGTTATCTTGAAACCGGCCCCCGAGGCCGTCGCGACGGCCTGGCACCTCGCGCGCCAGTTCTGGGCCGGGGGCGTGTCGAAGGAGGTCCTGCAGTTCGTGCCGACCCGCGACGACGAGGTCGGACGGCGCCTCGTCACCCACGAGGGCGTTGACGGAGTGATCCTGACCGGTGCATTCGACACCGCGCTCATGTTCACGTCGTGGCGCCCCGACGTCAACCTGCTCGCCGAGACGAGCGGCAAGAACTCGATTGTCGTGAGCGCCTGCGCCGACATCGACGCCGCGGTGAGGGACCTCGTCCAGTCCGCCTTCGGGCACGCGGGCCAGAAGTGTAGTGCGGCGAGCCTGGCCATCGTCGTACGCGACGTCTTTGACGACCCGTCGTTCTTGCGCCAACTCGCCGACGCGGTCACGAGCTTGGCCGTGGGCCCGAGCTGGGAGCTGTCGACGTCCGTGGGCCCGATCATCCGTCCCGCGGAGCCGGCCCTCGTGCGAGCCCTGCACGACCTCGATCCCGGCGAGCGCTGGCTGGTGGAGCCCGCCGCGCTGGACCGCGCCGAGCTGCAGTGGCGACCGGGCGTGCGGTTGGGGGTGGCGCCGGGATCGTGGAGTCACCATCACGAGTGGTTCGGCCCGGTGCTCGGTGTGATGGTCGCACCGGACTTCGAGACGGCGATCGAATGGCAGAACCAGACGGACTTCGGCCTCACGGCCGGACTGGCGTCACTGGACGTCGCCGAGTGCGAGCGGTGGCTGGACGCGGTGCAGGCGGGCAACCTCTACGTGAATCGCGGGGTGACCGGCGCGGTCGTCAACCGCCAGCCGTTCGGGGGGTGGCGTCGCAGCAGCGTCGGTCCGACCGCGAAGGCCGGCGGACTCCACTACGTCAACTCGCTGCGCGAATGGCTCGAGATCACCAACGCCACCGACGCGATCGACGCCGCGCGCACGTGGTGGCTCGAGGCGGGCAGCCAATCGATTGACCGGTCGGGCCTCGCGGTGGAGAGAAACTTCCAGCGCTATCGGCGCCCGGCGAAGCAGACTGTCGTGCGAGTGGACGAACGCTTCACTCTCGATCAGCGCTCACTCGTCGCGTTCATTCTGAGCCAAGCCGGCCTGCGGGCCAGCTTCAGCGTCGACGCGCCCAACCTGAACGTGCCCGACGCCACGGTCGAGTCGTGCGCCGACCTGGTGGAGCGGGCCGAGTCGGTGGGACGCGTGCGGTGGCTGTCGAGCGAGACGCCACCGACCTACGAGCTCCTCGAGCACGGCGTGACGACCGATCGTCGTGCGCTCGCCCAACGCGGAGACGTCGAGATGGCCCGGTGGCTGCTCGAGCAGAGCATCGCGATCACGTACCACCGCTACGGGAACGTGAACGGCGGGCCGAAGCCCCGCTGCCCGGGACTCGCCTAGATGTGCTCCGCCGCGGTCGGCTCGGTGCGTTTCATGGCGCCGAGCAGGGCCGCGAGGCTCACCGTCGCCACGTTGATGCGCGTGTCGGCGACGCCGTAGGGGATGACGAGCAGGTCGCCGTGAAGCATCGCGCCGCAGCTGTAGACGACGTTGGGCACGTAGCCGTCCTGCTCGTCAGGCGCCGCGGTGAGTAGCGGGTCCTCGAGCGAGGCGACCATCATGTTGGGGTTTTCGAGGTCCAGGAGGACCGCGCCGATTCCGTAGGTCCGCATCGGGCCAACACCGTGGGTGAGCACGAGCCAGCCTTCGGGCGTCTCGATCGGCGAGCCGCAGTTCCCGAGCTGGATGACCTCCCAGTCCCGGCTCGGCAGCTGGTAGGTCACCGCGTGGCCCCAGTGGCCGAGGGTCTCGGAGTGGCTGACCGCGTTGGTCTCGCGGTCGTAGCGCGAGAGCGCGGCGAAGCGTCCCGCGACCTTGCGCGGGAAGAGGGCCAGTCCCTTGCCGGTCGAAGCCGCCCCGACGACGGGCGACGCGACGAAGTCCACGAAGTCATCGGTCTGGAGCAACTGCTGGGAGATCGCGTCGCCGTCGTAGGCCGTGTAGGTCGCCAGGTACGTCGACGTGCCATCAGTGTCGGTGAACCTCACGAAGCGAGCGTCCTCCATGCCGTGGGACTCGGCCCTCATCGTCGGCCACAGCACCCGCTCGGAGATGTTGGACCCCACGTCGAAGTGCACGCCGTAGCTGCACGACGCGATCGCGCGAATGAGGTCCGTGACGTCCGCTGCGTCGGATCTGGTGTCGCGCTCGGAGAGCAGCACCGCCAGGCGCAGTTCGAGCTCCTCGCCGGTGAACAGCACCGCCAGGTGGTCCAGCACGTACGCCGCGCTCTCGCCGTCGTGGTCGAGCGCCCGCAACCTCGCGTGGAAGACGTCGCGGTTGAAGAGGCCGTCGCGCACCGCACCGATCTCGGGGAGCGATCCGCGATCGTCGATGGTCACCACTCCCTTGCGGTTGACCATCCCGGTGCGAAACCCGATGCTCGATCGGTGACCCTCACCGATGCCGCGAAAGCTCATCACGAAGCGCACCGCACCGTCGGGGACGCCCGACTGGTCGGGGTGCTCAACCATGCTCGGATTGCAAACCGAGGCGGCCTCCAGGGAGAACTCGTGGGTGAACGCGGCACCGAGCAGGAGCCACCGCTCCTCACTGAGGTTGGCGCTGGGGTCGAGGCGCGCCCCGACCCGCTCGGCGTGCTGGCCGAAGACCGCGACGATGTCGCGATGACGACGACCGAATCGGTAGAGGACCTCCTTCAGACGTCGACGGACGTCGACCTCGGACAGCGCCATGATCCGGTCGACGACGCTCGAGGCCCTCGATTCGACGCCGCCGAACTCCTGGCCCGCCACGAAGAGCAGCGTGATGACCCGCGAGCTGTCGGGGGTGAGGTGCACGTCGGTCCTCGTCACGAGGTTCGGTCGCTTCACGCCGGCATTAACCGAAGGGCCCGGGCCTGCTGGCGCGTGGCGATGACCGCCAGAGTGGACTCGGCGCCCATGTTGAGATTGACGTACGTGGCGGCCAATCCGTCGAATCCACCACCGGTCACGGGGTCCCACATGACGGTCTTCGTATCGTTGTCGCCCTCGAACCAGGCCAGGGCCATCTCGATTCCCTCCCGCCACCGCGTCGATTCGTCGAGGGTCGCGGCGCGCGCGCACGCGTCGGCCATCGTAGCGACCTCAATGGGCTGCTGGTCGAAGCCCGGGCCGACGTCGCCGGGTCCCGAGCCACCGACCGGCGTCACCGAGAGGTGCCCGCCGACGGTCTCACGTGCGAGGAGCCATCCCAGAAGGTCCAGTCCCCTTCTCACCAGATCGCGGCGCGCCAGCGCCGACCCGGCGGCCATCATCGCGTCCGGCAGCAGGGCGTTGGCGTAGGCGAGTCGGGACTCGGGCCACGGCCATCCACCATCATCGACCCGGTCCTCCATGGCGTCGGCGGCGTCGCTCAGCAGTCCGAGGGCGACGGGGTTCTGAGGGTCAACTTCGAGCACCGCGGCGGCGCCGAGCGACGCGAACGCCATCGACCTTGACCACGGCGAGCGCAGCAGCGCGCCCCGTTCGAAGAGGGTGAGGGCTTCGGCGTCGATCGACGCGTGTCCGCTCGACGCGGCGGTGCCGAGCCCCCAGAGGCTCCGACCCCAGCTGTCCTCAACCAAGGCCCGGCTCGTCCAGCAGCCATCGGAGGCCCGACGATTGCGCACGGCACCGCTCCCCAACTGGGACTCTTTGATGAACGCCAACGCACCAGTCGCCAGTCGGTCGACCTGAGCGGAGTGATCGGGCTCGCGGGCGCTGACCACGAGGACCCGAGCGACGTCATCGACGCAGTAGCCGTGCTCGCGACGGGGGGTCGAGTGATCGGCGTGCTCGAAGGTCCCGAACCGGTCGGTCATCGACTCGAGATGATCGAAGGGGGGAGACGTGTGCACCGTCAAGCCGACACCGGCGCCCGACGCCTGATCAACCGCTCGCCCAGCGCCGCGTAGCGCCCGGCGACGCTCGACCACGCCAACGACGGCGCCAGTCGACGGGCCTCGGCCGACATGGACTCGGCCAGGCGTGGAGAGGTGAGGATGGTGCGCATCGCCGCGGCTAACGCCATGGGGTCGCGACGGGGCACGACGATGCCCGCGCCGCCCGCCAGCAATTCAATCGCGTGGGGGAATGCCGTCGCAATGACCGGTCGCCCGGCCGCGATGGCGTCAACGAGCACGCCCGAGGTGACCTGGTCTGGCGAGTCGTAGGGCAGCACCACGATCGACGACCTCGCGATCATCTGGGCGAGGTCGTCGAGGCCCCGATAACCCGCGTCGAACTGCACCTGCGCCGATACCCCGCGATCGAGCGCCCGTCGAGCGAGCATGTTGCGATAGGCCTCACCTTCGAGTTCAGCCACCTTGGGGTGGGTGTCGCCGGCAATCCGGTAGACGGTGCTCGGACGCAGATCCTTCACGAGCGCCAACGCGTCAATCGCCCACTCGATTCCCTTGCCCGGTCCGAGTAGACCCCAGGTGAGAAGCGTCGGATGCTTCCGGTCGGGACCCGGTCCGCCGGCAGATGAGACGGCTGCGCCGTGGGGGATGACTGAGACCTTCGTGGGATCGACGTCGTAGCCCGAGCACAGCCTCGTTCGACCGGCCTGGGTCATCACGACCACGGCGTCGGCCGATCGCACGACCGCTTCGAGGACGCTGCGCTGGTGCGGGGTGGGACGTTCGAGAACCGTGTGGGCCACGACGATGGTCGGGCGGTCGATCGCTTCGAGTGCGGGAACGATCGACTCGCCGTCGCGACCGGGGAATATCCCGTACTCGTGCTGGACGACGACAACGTCCGCCTGGCCGAGTTGGGTGCGGGCGTCGGAGGAGAGCGTACCGTCGGCGTCATTGAAGCGGGCCTCAACGAGGTCGCTCGCCGCGTCGCGAGGTTCTCCAACTCGCACGACGCCCACGTCCTGGCCGTGCTCGATCAACCCACCGCTCAGCGCTGCCGCGAAGGTGGCGATGCCGCAGGGCGTCGGCGGGAAGGTCGAGACAATGGCGTACTTGCGGTTTGGGCGGTCGGCGACGGACAGCGGGGACACGGCAACCTCCAGAGTTACGAGGCGTCGTGCCGGAACGGTGGACGACCTCACTGGCCGTCCTACCCAAGAATGGCGTCTCTGAGTCGGTGCAGATTGCAATAACCTGCACTACCAACCTACCGGCACTACGCACATACTTGACCTGCGCCAGTGGAACACTGACTATTGGCCTCCGTGGCGCGCCGTCGTTCGCTGGCCGAACGACGTTCGCGATCACGTCGCGATCACGTCGCGGTCACGCTCGGGAGCGAGGCTGCCGTAGGCTGGATCTCGACGGTTCCCGGACCTGGGCCAACCGCGGAACGGCGAGATTGTTGGGCGGCGCGAAAGGGCGACAGGGCGTCCCGGTCGGGCCACCACCGTACCGGCTGCCGGTACTCGCCGCCGAAGTTCCGTTCGTACGGGGACCGATCGCGCAGTATGGCCCACGAGTCAAGGAGTCGTCAGTGAAAAGCACCATCGCCATTGGCCTGAGCGCCACGACGGCGGCCA
>JAYSQJ010000011.1:0-10279 GCA_043721635.1 Acidimicrobiales bacterium
GGGGAACAATGGCGTCGTCCGCGTGGTCCAGTCCGCGAGTCTCGTCGATCGTGCTCACAGGTACTGCTCAATCGTGCGCGTGCCCAGCAACCGGGCGTAGAGGAAGATTCCGATGAGGGATATCGCGAGCAAGACCGCCGATAGCGACGCTCCGCCGGCGTAGTCCAAGTTGACGAGGAACTGGTTCTGGACGACCGTACCGATCATCGTGTTGGCCGTTCCGCCGAGGATCTCCTGATTCACGTAGTCCCCGAAAGCCGGGATGAATGTCAGCAGGAATGCCGCGAAGATCCCCGGCACCGTCAACGGCAAGATGACGCGCATGAATCCGGCGCGCCGCGTGGCATACAGGTCGTAAGCGGCCTCGAGGACCCGATGATCGATCCGCTCGAGCGCGACGTAGAGCGGAAGGGCGGTGAACGGGAGATAGTTGTACGCGAGGCCGGCGATCACCGCAAAACTGGTGCCGAGCACGTGGAAGCCCTGCGGGAGTACGTGGAAGTTCTTCAGTGTGTGGAGCACGACGCCGTTGTTCGAGAGCACGAACTCCCAAACGATGGTCCGGATGATGAACGAGACGAAGAACGGCACGAGCAACATCACCAAGAAGAAATTCTTACGCCGACCTCCATGGAAGGCAATCCAGTAGGCGATGGGGAACGAGATGATCAGGTCGGCAATGGTGGCCGCCGCGGCGAAGTAGAAGCTGGTGAAGAACTGGCCCCGATAGACGTTGACGACATTAGGAAGCTCTCCCCAGTGCCACGTCATCAAGCACGCGCCCGTCGCGGGACTGCACGTTTCGAGCGACATCATCAACATCGCGCCGAGCGGAACGATGAAGAGGAGGATCAGCCAAAGCCCGGCGGGGAGGCTCAAGAGGTAGGGCGCGAGTTTCTTGCCCAGTCCCTCCCTTGTCCGGCGTTTGGTCACGCTCCTTGGACTATCGGGAGGAACAGCGCGTTCCACGCGTTGATCTCGTCCTGGTTCTTGAACTGGTAGTAACTCTTGGTCACCTTGGTACTCGCGGCGTTCGGAAAGACGAGCGGCGAGTTTGCGGTCACTGACGTCGGCAACCCGATCTCGGGGGCGAGCTTCTTCAGTGCCTGCACCGCCCAACCAGTGGGGTGGAGCAGTTCTTGCTTCGCCATCGGCACCGGGCAGACGTAGTCGTCGTAGTACTCCACGACCGCCTGCGTGAGGGGACTGTAGAAGAAGTCCATGAGCGTCATGGCGTCCCTGGGATTCTGCGAGTACATCGGTATGGCCATGTTGTCGGTCCAGAGCATCGCTCCTTCGGAGGGCAGCATCAACTTCAACTTCTTGAACTTGCTGTTGAGGTTCGCCTGAAATATGTCACCGGAATAGGCCTGGCAGACGTTGACGTCTCCGTTCTTGAGATGCGAGATGTAGCTCTGGTCGTAGTAGGCCACCACGATGCCGTCGCTCTTTTGCTGCTTCAGCTTCTTCGCGGCCTTGGCCCACTCGGACTCGGTCGACTTCTCTGGCTCCACACCAATGGCCAGCAGCCCGGCACAACCCAACTCGAACGGATCGGCCAGCATGCCCACCTGACCCTTGTACTTCTTGTCGAAGAGGATTCCAATACTGTCACCGGGATGCTTCACCACCGTGCTGTTGTAACCCACGGCGGTCCAGCCCGACTGCCAGGCCATCGAGTACTTGTTGCCCGGATCCCACGGCGGACTCTTCACCAGGGGACCGGCGTACTTGTTGTAGTTGGTCATCTTCGAGCGGTCCAGCGGCACCAGCCAGCCCAAATCGATGAGATAGCTCAACTCTGGATTGTTGTTCGTCATGACGATGAGGTCGTAGCCGGTCGACTGGCCGGCCGCGAGCGAGGGACGGATCTTGGAGTAGAAGGACGCGTCATCCTGAATCGCTTCGATGTAGTCGATCTTGACGCCGGTCGTCTGCGTGAAGTGCTGAAGGGTGGGATGCTTGCCCGCGGCGACGTCGATATAGTACGGCCAATTGGCGAAGGTGACCTTGTGATGGAGCTTCTGTCTCGCCCACCAGGCCTTAGTCCCGACCTTCGAGTTGGGCAGGGACGAACCAAACGCAGCGCCGCCATCACCGGCCATCAAGATCGACGAACTAGCCCCGAGGCCCGCGATCCTGAACACGTCGCGCCGCGACATGCGCCGCTGGGTCAACCCCCTCCACAATGTGGGGTCAATGCCCCCAGCGCCCGACGTGCCTATATCTGCATCTGACATGGTCAATCCCCCTCTAACTCTTCAATCTCGATCGTGCCGTCCAGCGGTATGACGGTGAAAGTGTGCTCTTCGGGCCACGTCAGTACGACATTGTCACCGCTGCGTGGGGCAAACTGCGATCCGAGGTTCTGTGCGTAGACCGTAACTTCCACACCGGACTCGGTGTCGACGATGTACTGGTTGCCCACGCCCGTGAACGTCGAGACGCGAACTCGCCCGCGGAGCGAATTGGTTCCAGACTCCACCGGGCTGTCCTGGGCCGCCAGATCGATCTTCTCCGGGCGAACGCCGACCTTAACCCTGCGAGCGCTCAAGTCCGGCACCCGACTAGTTGGCACTCGAATCTCCACCCCTCCCGAGGTCACGACCGTGACGAGGTTCTCCTCGATCCTGCCAATTTCGCCGCTCAAGAGGTTCGACGCACCAAGGAATGTGGCGACGAACTCGGAGGTCGGATTGTCGTAGACGTCCTTGGGAGAGCCCATGCCCTCGATCTTGCCGTGCCACATCACGGCCAGCCGATCGGACATCGTCATGGCCTCTTCCTGGTCGTGCGTCACGTAGATGAAGGTGATGCCGACCTGCGCCTGAATCCGCTTCAACTCGACCTGCATCTGACGACGCAGTTTCGCGTCGAGCGCCGACATGGGCTCATCAAGCAGCAGCAACCTCGGTTGGTTCACTAACGCCCTCGCCAAGGCGACCCGCTGCTGCTGGCCTCCTGAGAGTTGTGACGGTTGACGACGCTCGAAGTTCGGAAGGTCGACCATCTCGAGCATCTCACCGACACGGCGCTTCACCTCGCTCTTGTCGACCCGTTGACGTCGAAGACCGAAGGCCACGTTGTCGTAGACGTCGAGGTGTGGGAAGAGCGCGTACGACTGGAACACCGTGTTGACGTGACGCCGGTAGGGGGCGAGATCCGTCACGTCCTGACCACCGATGTGGATCCGACCCTCGGTTGGCTCCTCAAAGCCGCCGAGCATTCGCAACGACGTCGTCTTGCCGCATCCCGAGGGCCCTAGGAGGCTGAAGAACTCGCCGGCTCGAACTTCCAGATTGAGGTCGACGACGGCCGTGGCGTCGCCGAATCGCTTGGTCACGTGCTCGAAACGGACGTCGGCGGTCTCGGTGGCTGCGCCAATCGATCCGCCACGTGAACCGGACTTCGACTTATCCCGCACCGCTGATTGGCCGCTCATCGCCCGAAGCCTATTGCGGTTCCACTGCGATTCGTCATCGCCCGCACGCTCGGCACCGCGAGCACGCCGATCGGCCAGATTCGATGAACCGACGACCCAGATCTCTCCAACCCGACCCCCCGAACTCCCATAGCGGACTACTCCTCGACGCCCGGCACGACGTGCTTGATTGGCCTGCAGGACCTGACTTCGCCGCGAAGTATCCGATTCATGGTCACCTATCCGAAGCTCTTGTCCGGGATCATCACTTCGTCCCGAGGCCGTTCGCCTCGGCGGCGGGCGCCACGTGTCCGCCCCCGTTGACACTGGCTAAGCGAAGCATGCTCCCCTCCCCTTCGAGCAGCGCGACGGCGGCGCCCCGTGCCACTCTGCCAGACATCGTAAGGGTTCTGCAACAGTTAATGCAGATATAAGTCCTTGTATAGAAAAATAACGACGCTATTCGTCGCCAAATTGCTCTATACTGTCTCTATCCGCAGCCACGGAGCCTTCGGGCCACCGAGCCGGGAGCACACAATGCCAGCCAACAAACCACAACGAAAGAGCCAGAAGAGCGTCGAGCGATCGGCTCTCGAGCTCATCTCCTCGGCGCCAGGTGGCCTGGACGCAATCGACCGTCAGATCATCAGCCAACTCCAGATCGACGGTCGTCGAGCCTACGGCGCCATCGCCGACGAGGTCGGACTCTCCGAGGCGGCCGTGCGCCGTCGCGTGCAGCGCATGCGCGAAACGGGCGTGATGCAGATCGTGGCCATCACCGATCCGCTGCAGCTCGGCTACGGCCGCGAGGCCCTGGTCGGCATCCGCGTGCAGGGCGACGTCCGCCTCGTCGCCGACAAAATCGCTTCGATCGAGGAGGCCAACTACGTCGTCATGACCGCGGGCAGCTTCGACATCATCGCCGAGTTGATCGCCGTCGACGACGACGCGCTGGTCCACCTTCTCAACGACTCGATCCGGAGCATTCCCGGGGTCACCGAAGTCGAAACATTTCTGTATTTGAAATTATCGAAGCAGACCTATGCCTGGGGGGCAAAATGACGATTCACGAGATCATCACCGATGGAGTCAACTTCACCGACGAACGACACGCCAGTCACGACTACTCCGAGCGAGCCCGTAGGCACCTGTGGCTGCAGATGTCGCGCATGGGCGCCTACGACGAGCACAAGGAGATCCCGATCATGGTCCGCGGCGAGGGCACGCGGGTCTACGACGCGAACGGCGTCGAGTACTTCGACGGCCTGTCGGGACTCTTCACCAACATGCTCGGTCACGGTCGAGCGGACATCGCCGCGGCCGCCGCCGAGCAGATGACCAAGATGGCCTTCTTCCCGTTGTGGACCTACGCCCACCCCAAGGCCATTGAACTGGCCGAGAAGCTCGCGAGCTTGGCCCCGGGTGACCTCAACCGCGTCTTCTTCACGTCGGGGGGCGCCGAGGCCAACGAGAGCGCGTGGAAGCTCGCTCGCCAGTACCACAAGATGCGCGGCGACACGGACCGCTACAAGGTCATCAGCCGCGACGTGGCGTACCACGGCACGACGCTCGGCGCCTTGACGATCACCTCGCTCGAGGGGTACCGCAAGCCGTTCGAACCGCTGGTGCCGGGTGCCGTCAAGGTGCCCGTCGTCAACTTCTACCGCGCCGAGAAGCACCGCGACGACTTCGAAGCCTTCGGACTCTGGCAGGCCCACCAGATCGAAGAGGCGATCCTGCGCGAGGGTCCCGAGACCGTCGCGGCCGTCTTCCTCGAGCCCGTGCAGAACGCCGGAGGGTGCTTCAATCCCCCGCCCGGCTACTGGCAGGCCGTGCGCGAGATCTGCGACCGCTACGGCGTCATCCTCGTCTCGGACGACGTGATCTGCGCCTTCGGGCGACTGGGCACCTGGTTCGGTGGACAGAAGTTCGACTACATCCCGGACATCATCACCTGCGCCAAGGGCATCACTTCGGGCTACGCCCCACTCGGCGCGATGATCGTCTCGGACCGACTGGCCGAGCCGTTCCAACATGGCGACAACTCCTTCGTCCACGGCTTCACCTGGTCGGGCCACCCGATGGCGTGCGCCGTGGCACTGAAGAGCATCGAGATCATCGAGACCGAGAAGGTCCTCGAGAACGTGCTCGACAACGAGGACTACTTCCGCCAGAGCCTCATGGACCTGAAGGACATCCCCATCGTCGGCGACGTCCGGGGCGCGGGCTACTTCTGGGGCGTCGAGCTGGTGAAGAACCAGGAGACCCGCGAGACCTGGGCCGGTGAGGATGCCGAGCGCCTGTTGCGCGGCTACGTCTCGCCCGAGATCTACCGTCGCGGGCTGATCTGCCGCTCGGACGACCGGGGCGACCCCGTCGTCCAGTTGGCCCCACCGCTGATCTCCACGCGTGCCGACATTGACTTCATGGTCGGCACGATGCGCGAGGTCTTCACCGGAGCGGCCAAGCTCTTCTCCTGATGCAGCCACCACAGTCCCTGTGGTGGGCGTCGCTGGACCAGCCGGTCGTACCGCGACCCTCGCTTCACCGCCACCTCGACGTCGACGTGGCGATCGTGGGCGGTGGGTTCACCGGTCTGTGGACGGCGCGCGAGTTGAAACGTCGCGACCCGAGCCTGCGGATTGCCGTGCTCGAGAAGTCGGTCTGCGGGTTCGGCGCCTCGGGACGTAACGGCGGCTGGGCCTCGGCCCTCTATCCCCTGAGTGACGAGACCGTCGTCGAACGCTACGGCGTCGAGGCCTTCGACGCGCAGCGTCACGTCCTCTACGACGCGGTCGCCAATCTCGGTGCCTGCGCCAAGGAGGACGGCATCGACGCGAGGTTCACCCGGGGCGGGACCCTGACTTTCGCCCGCAGTGAGGTCCAGGCCACCAGGTTGCGAGCGAGCATCGAGTCCTCACGCCAGTGCGGCGTCGGGCCCGAGGACCTCAACTGGCTCGAGGGCGATACCCTCGCGGCCCACGGCCACCTCAACGGTGCCGTCGGGGCGAAGTTCTCGCCGCACTGCGGACGCATCGACCCCGCCCGTCTGGTGCGCGGTCTCAGTGAGGCCGTCGAACGGCTCGGCGTCGAGATCTACGAAGAGACCGCGGTCGTGCGCATCGTCCCCGGTCGTCGCGGTCGCCAGCCTGAGGTCGTCACCATCGGCGCCAGCGTGCACGCGGACTTCGTCGTTCGCGCCACCGAGGCCTTCACGACGACGCTGCCGGGCGAACGACGCACCGTGGCGCCGATCTACTCGCTGATGGTCGCCACCGAGCCACTGTCCAAGAGCTTCTGGGACGAAGTGGGCTTCTCGAAGTACCAAACCTTCGCCGACGACCGACACCTCATCATCTACGGCCAGCGAACGCACGACGACCGTATCGCGTTCGGCGGACGTGGATCGCCCTATCACTTCGGTTCGACGGTCGAGGAGCGCTTCGACGCGGACCCCAAGGTCTTCACGATGCTCGAAGCGACGCTGCACGAGCTCTTTCCCAACCTGGACGGAGCCATCACGCATCGCTGGGGCGGTCCAATCGCCATGCCGCGCGACGGCTCGCCCTCGGTCCTCGTGGACTACGACACGGGACTCGCGTCAGCAGGCGGCTACACCGGCGACGGCGTGGTGCTGAGCCACGTGGCCGCTACCGCAATGGCCGACCTGCTCACCCGGCCCGACGACGAGACCGAGTTCACCCGGCTGCCGTTCGTGCACCACCGCAGCCGGCGCTGGGAGTTCGAGCCCTTGCGCTGGCTCGGCATCAACGTCGGTCTCGGTTTGGGGACCTGGGCCGACCGGGTTGAGGAGCGCCGCGGTGTCCCGAGCCGCGCCAGCCATCTGTTGGACCGGCTGCTCAACTAGAGGCGACGCTATTTCAAAATGTTCACGGCCCTCGCCGCGACAATCGCAATGGTCACCAACGAGACCATCGACTCGGTGGCGAACAGAGCCTTGGCGCGAAAAGACAGGGGCATTGCGTCGGCCGGCGCGAAGCTCGTGCCGTTGGCGAAGCTCGTGTAGAGGTAGTCGAAGAATCTGGGGTGCCAATCGGGCGAGGCGAGGGTGGGATTCTCCATCTGGGGGAACTGGAGGTCCGGATACTCCATCTCGCCCCCGGCGCGAAGGTGCGGCCCCCCGCGATCGATCTCCCAGAGCCAGAGCCCGTAGACGATAACGTTGGTGAGCCACACCGAGACGGCCGAGTACACGAGGTTGCGGCCCTGGGACACGTTCGCGACCAGGAGATGTCGCACCAGCAGTCCCATCGACACCACGTTGGCCACGGTGATGACGGCGATCAGCCCGATCGTGAGGCGTCGGACCCACGACGACTCGTTGGGGTGGCGGTGCTTGGTCGCCGAGAGCGGGATGAGGGGTAGGGCAATGAGGATCGGCAACAGCCAGCGGGGGCCGACGACGAGGCGGTTCGGAAGCACCACGTAAAGCGCGACGCAGGCCAGCAACGCCACTGAGGCCGGCCACCTCGGTTCTGGTCGGACAGACTCCACGTCGCACAACCTACTTGAGGACGGTTTGACCGAGGGAGGACAGGTGCTGGGGGAACAGTATCGACGTGAACGCGGCCGATCCGAGCAGCTGTTGAATCGTCGACCGGGGCACGGGTCGGACGTCGATCCGACGGGGGGCGGTGATGGGCCCGCCGTGGTTGAACGAGAGCACGACCGCACTGATCTTGGTCATCGAGTGGCGCGACGTGATCGTGGCCGTGCTCTGGGTGACCTCGCCCTGGGCTCCGGTGCTGACGCTCCAGTTGAGCGTACCGAGTCGAACCGACTGATTGGCGGAGACGAGGCCGTTAGTGACGGCCACGTCGTCGCGGATGAAGTTGTACGTCGTGGTGTAACCACTCTTGGTGATCGTCTCCTGACCGAATCCCCCGATGAGTCCGATGTCGGGCCTGGTCATCTCGAGCGCCAGCCCGAAGAGTGCCGGCTGCTTCATCGGGATCATCAGCCACGGGCCCGACGAACCCACGGCGGAGCCGGCGTAGAGGTGTTGGCCGACGAGGCGAAGGTCGACCGCGGCCACTGAGAACATCAACGGGAAGTTCAGCGTCGCCTCAACGTTGTTGGTCGAGAAGTCGACGTGGACGTTGGCCGAGAGGCTGTAGGCCTGGCCGGTCGAGACGGTGACGAGCAGATTCGCCGACTTCGGCGGGTAGCCGTTCAGGGCTAGAGGGTCCTTGGCGGGACCGGTCGAACTGGAGTCGGTGGCCGCGAGCACGACGCCGGTGACCGAGAGGGAGAAGGCGACTACCGCGAGCAGCATTGCCCCTGAACGTGTGGACACTGCCATAGGACCACCCTACCGGTCGGGTTACGACGGTTCGGCGTCGGACTTAGGCCAGCGGCTCGCGCATCAGTTCGACCAACAACTCGTGGGAGATGTTGCGTCCGCTCACCACGAAGCCGATCCGCGACGTCGTGTCATCGACGAGGTTGCCGGTGATCGCCGCGTAGGCCGCCGCGGCCGAGCCCTCCATGACGAGCCCGTTCGTCTCGATTGTCTCGCGCACCGCCCGACGTATCTCAGTCTCGGGCACCAAGATGAGCGGCACCCGGTAGCGCGCGATCAGTTCGTTCGTCACGGAGCCGTCGTCACCGCCTCCGGCGAGGCCGTCGGCGATGGTGGGGTGGTGGACGACCTCGCTCATGGTGGCCCCGCGCAGCACGTGATACAGGGCGGCGCTCTCGGCCGGCTGGATCCCGGTAACGCGGATGTCGCTGCGTCCGTGATCGTCGCGTGACAGGAGTATCCCCGAGATCATGCCGCCGCCGCCCACCGACACCACCAGGTGCTCGATCTCTGGCGCTTGGAGCAGCATCTCGTCAAGGACCGTCGCCTGGCCGGCGATGACGTTGGTGTCGTTGAAGGGTGAGATGTAGCGGATCGAGCGCTGCTGGGCGAGTTCCATGCCGTGGGCCTGGGCGTCGTCGTACGATGAGCCGAACTGAATGAGCTCAATGTCGTACTCGCGGAGCTTCTGCACCTTGGCGTGCGACGCGTTCACCGGCACCACGACGGTGGCGCGCACGCCGAGGACCGTCGACGCGTGAGCGATCCCGAGTCCATGGTTGCCCGCCGACGACGTCACGACTGCGCCGCTCGGATCGTCGCGGTGGGCGGCGTCGATGGCGGCCAACGCGCCACGGACCTTGAACGACCCGGTCGGCTGGAGGCTCTCGAGCTTGGCCAGCACGGGGCGGCCCCGCAGAGAGATCGTCACCGTCGGCGTGGGCTCGAGGTAGTCGCTGATGACGCGCCGGGCCGCTTCGAGTTGATCGGCGGAGGGAGGCAAGACGTGGCGAATCATCTGAGTCAGCCTACCGTGACGCTTTATCGGCCTCTCCTACCGGAAAGTAAGGTCGTCGCGTGCACTCAATACCCGGGGTCGTCGTCGTCGCCTCGCTCGCCTTCTGCGGCACCATGTTCGACAACTTCTTCGCCTTCGCCGCGCAGCTCGTCGTCACCGAACGCAGAAAATACCGCCGCGTCGGATGGGCGCAAGCGCTCGGCGTCGCCGCGCTCATCGTGCTCGCAGCGGGCGTGGGATCCCTGCTCGCGCCAATCCCCCTTGCGTGGGTCGGCATTCTGTGCGTCGCCCCGTGGGGACTCGCCGTACACGCGTGGCGCCACCGGGAGCGGCCGGTCGGCGAGCAGTTCCGTCGCGGAGCGATCACCACGTTCACGGTGACCCTCGCCCTCGGCGGGGACAACCTCGCCGTGTGGATACCGCTGCTTCGCGCGAATGGGGTCGTGCACGCCGCAATCACCATCGTGACGTTCGCCGCGTGGGAAGGGCTGTTCGTCGTGAGTGCCCAGTCCCTGAC
>JAYSQJ010000012.1:0-2272 GCA_043721635.1 Acidimicrobiales bacterium
GCCAGAGCAGGCCGCCGTGCTCTTCGAGCAGGCCCTGGAACTGGCCACGGACGACCGCACTCGAGCCGGACTCCACGAGCGTGCCGGCGAGGCGTCGGGACGCTCGATGAGGGAGGACGGGGCGTTGGCGCACCATGAGAAAGCGATCGAGATCTACGAATCGCTGGGTGACGGCGACGCCGTGGGCCTGGCCCTCGCCAACCTGGCTTCGCTGTTCGGGCGTGGTGCCAATCCTGCGGCGGCGGTCGCGCGGTGCGAGCGGGCCTTTGACGCCTTGGGCGAGGACGGCAACCCGCTGGTCCGCGCGAAGCTCGCCGCCGCGATGGCCCAGGTCCTCTGCTTCGGCTCGGAGGTCAGTCGGGCCCTCGAATGGTGCGAGGTCGCCCTCGATCTCGCGGAGAAGCTCGACAACACCGAGATTTTGGCGAGCGCCATCGGGGCCCGATCGCTCGCGCTCTTCACCCTCGGTCGCCACCGCGAAGCGGTGATGCTAGCGAAGGGCCTGGCCGGGATCGCCGACGAGGCCGGAGCGCTCGCCGGGCAGGCGCGCGCCCGGACTGGTCTCAGTCTCTACATGCTGCCCGACGACCCCCGGTCCATGGTGTCGGTCGCGCTCGAGGCGGTGGAGTTCGCCCGCAAGGCCGGCCAGCGAGGCCTCGAGGTGACCAACCTGCTGAACATCGCCGAGACGTCGATTTACCTGGGCCTCTGGCCCGAGGCGCGCGCGGCGCTGAACGAGCTGCACCAGCGAGAGATTCAGAGTTCACACGGATCCTGGCTGCTCGGCCTCGAGGCCCTGCTCGCGGCGTTGACGGGCGAGTTCGCGATCTCCACGGAGATCCTGGCAGGCAGAGAGATCTTTCGCGAAGCCGATATGCCGATTGCCGACCAGACGACTCGCCTGACGACGTCGGCATTCACGGCGCTCGCGGGCGGCGAACTCAACGTCGCCATCCGGGACTGCCGCCGCGCCATTGAGATCGACCCCATGGGTATCAACAGCGCGGTCGCGCTCGCGATCTACGGCCACGCGGCGCTCTGGCAGCGCGACCTCGTCAGCTCGCGCGAAGCGCTGGCCTCGATGGAGAGGATTCGCGGGCGAGCAATGGCCGCACAGCGCCGAACGGCCGAAGCCGGCATCGCAGCGCTGGAAGGACGGACCGACGAGGCGGCCGAGATCTACCGCGACGCGATCGAGCGGTGGCGAACGCTCGAGAGTGCCCTCGACCTGGCGCTGTGCGAGCTCGACCTGGTGCTCCTGTTGGGTGCGGACCACCCCGACGCCACGGTCGCGAAGGAGGCGCGCGACATCCTCACCCAGATCGGCGCCAAACCGTTCCTCCAACGGCTGAACGAGGCGACGGAGTACAGCGGCGTCTGACCACTCTCGCGCGGTCCCATCCATGACTCATCACGGGGCTTGCTCGTAGCATTGGCTCAATCATCATCGAAGGAGACCAATGCGAATTCTCATTGTTGGAGGCACGTCGTTCGTCGGTCGGGGTATCGCCTTCGCCGCAACCGACGCCGGCCACGACGTCACGGTCATCAACCGTGGCCAAACGCCCTCGGACCTACCCGACTCGGTGACCCGACTCGTCGGCGACCGTCAGGGTGACCTCAGCGCCCTCGCCGGACTCTCCTTCGACGCCACGGTCGACGCTATTGCCTACCGACCCCACGACGTCGAAGTCCTCCACGGCGCCCTCGGGGACCGCGGTGGCCACCACCTCCAGATCTCCTCAATCTCGGCCTACCAGGACCCTCCCGCGGAGGGGGCCACCGAGGAGACGGCGGTCCTGCATTCGGACGCTCCGACCGAGCCCGACGCAGTGATTGATGCCGACACCTACGGCCCCCTAAAGGCGGCGTGCGAGCGCGCGGCCGGCGAGCTGTTCGGCGAGCGGCTCACGATCGTGCGTCCGACCTTCGTGATCGGGAGCCACGACGCGACGATGCGCTTCCCCTACTGGGTGCTGCGCTTCGCTCGGGGCGGCAACGTCGCCGTCGCCGGCCCGCGCACCAATGCGCTGCAGTACATCGACGCGCGCGACCTGGGCGAGTTCGTCGTCGCGCTCGCCGCCAGCGGGACCCTTGGGGCATTCCACGCCGCCGGCCCCTACCCGGCGCCGCGTTTCGTCGAAGTGATGGAGTCGATCCTGGCCCAGGTCTCCCCACCGGACACCAAGATCGTCGAGGTCTCGCCCAAACAGGTGTCCAGCCACCGCCTCGGTGCCAGGTTCCCACTCTGGTCCGGTGCACCCGGTGAGAG
>JAYSQJ010000013.1:0-10558 GCA_043721635.1 Acidimicrobiales bacterium
GCACGTCGGGCCGGGAACTCACGATGTCGCGCGCGAGCTCGAGTCCGCTCATGGCGGGCAGGTTGATGTCCACGAGGGCGACGTCGGGCTCCAGGTCGCGCAGCATCGGCAGCGCCTCCTCAGCCGAACCCGCGGTCCCGACCACCTCGATGCCGGGCTCTTGCTGGAGGAGTTGGCGAGTGCCTTCGCGCACCAACGCGTGGTCGTCGACGATGAGGATCCGGATCGACCGGAGCGCCGCTCGGTCTGGCGGCGTGGCGAGTCGCCGTTCGCACACCCCGTCCGGTGAGGCTTCGGGGGGCATTGGTCCGGCGGATTCACCCATGCAATTCCCGTCCCTTCTTCAGTGTAAGTAGTGGACCACGGTGCGTAGTAAGGGACGTGGCGTCGTGCACGGTGTCGGCCGGTCTGGATCGCTGAACGCCAGCCCCGGTCCGGCGCCTCCTCATCGGTTCTGGCCTCTTCGGCCAGCAACGCCCACTGCGCACGGGCGCCCTCGCCTTCTGGGTCCCGGTGCCCAGTACTTGACAGGTCGGAATATAAGTGATAGTACCTAAGTATACCAGTAGTTTTACGGTAATACTCAAGTAGTTTACTAAACATAAGTGGGGGGCATCGATGGCAGTGAAAACGGAAGGCCAAGGCTCGCCCCGGGCGGACGCTACTCACCTGATCGACCCGATTGCCGTCGCCATACGGACGCGTCGGCCCCAGGACCCCGCCGAGACCGGCCGCTTCGCCCCGACGGACCTCTCGCCGGGATTGGACGTCGCGCGCAACCCGCGCGTCGCTCGCCTCCTGAGCAGCCGTCGACTCCAATTCTTCATGATCCTGCCCAACCAGATCATCTTCTGGTTGGTCATCGGCATTGGACTGCTCGGGGCGGTCGATCCCGGACTCAACTTCGCCACAGCCATTACCTGGTACCTGTGGTTCTGCCTGGTCTTCGTGATGATGGTCGTAATCGGTCGGGCGTGGTGTGCGATCTGCCCCTTCGGCGGCTTCGGCGAATGGGTCCAGCGCCGTACCTTCTGGAACCGGACGACGTCGAACATCGGGCTCGGTTTGAAGATGCCCGAGAAGGTCGCGCAGTACGGCTACCTACTCTCGGTCGGTACGTTCTTGTTGCTCACGTGGATCGAGGAGTACTTCAACATCGCCGGTCCGGGCAATCCGGCGTCGACCAGCTTCATGGTCCTGGGCATCGTCGCCAGCGCACTGATCTTCTTCCTGGTCTTCGAGCGTCGAACCTTCTGTCGTTACCTGTGCCCGTTGTCGGCCCTGGTGGGCTCGGTCGGGGCCATGGGCTCGGTGGCGGGCTTTCGCACGCGTGACCGCAACGTCTGCCTGAGCTGTCAGACCAAGGAGTGCATGCGCGGCGGCGAGGACGCCTACGGCTGCGCGTGGTACACCTGGCCCGGCAGTTCGGACTCGAACCTCTCCTGCGGCCTGTGCACCGAGTGCTACAAGGCCTGCCCCCACGACAACATCGGCCTATTCATTCAGAAGCCGTTGACGTCGGTCGTCGCCCCCACGCGTCGTCGGGCCGACGTGGCGTGGTCGGTGGCGATCCTCTTCGGCCTGGTGGTCTACCAGCAGTTGAACGCGCTGTCGCCGTTCGCGAGCCTGGACGGTTGGCTGAACGCCCACACCTACTTTCCCCAGTATCCCAACCCCCTGAACTACCTGGGCACGATCGCGGGGGTGGCCCTCGTGCTCGTCGCCGCCGTCTGGGCGTTCCAGAAGATCTTCGCCTCACGCGACGCGGTCTTCGTGGAGGGCGGCAGAAACTTCAACGATCGCACGAGCAAGTTCCGGTTTTACTTCCTCCCTCTGATGTACGGCATCATCCCAGTGGTCGGCGCGGACTACTTCGCGCGCCAGCTGCCGAAGTTCTTCCTCCACGTGCCACGGGTCGTGACGGCGATCGGGCATCTCTTCGGCCACGGAACGAGCTCCTCGAAGCTCTACAACACGTCACTCATCTCCTCGAGCGCCGGCATCATTGCGGTACAGGTCGCGGTGATGGTGATGGGTACGGCCGCGGCGATGTGGGCGAGTTGGAAGATCGCCGGGCGCGACCTCGCCGGGGCCAGCGTCAATCGCCGGTCCGTGCAGGTTGGTGCCGCGGGCTTCGCCTTCGTCTGCGGTGCGGTGGCCGCCGTGCTGTACGTCCTGATGAACGCCGCGAGCTAGGAGACTGCCATGACCTTGACTGAGTTGTTCGTCACTCACACGCCTCACGTGACCGTCTTCGTGGACCGCTGCGCGGGCTGCCAGGAGTGCGTCATCCGTTGTCCTTCCGGAGCACTCTCGATGGAGCCCACGACGTGGACCGTCCTCGCCGACGACAACGCCTGCGTGGGATGCCGCCAGTGCGTGCGGACGTGTCCCTTCGGCGCCATCAGCGTCGGGGGCCCGATGCTGGTCACCGAGCGCCACGACCCGCCGCTCCACCATCCGGTGGAGCTGCGGGGGAACGTCGACGAGACGAGGGTCGGTTTCACCACCTGGGAGGAGGCGATCGCCGAGGCGAGCCGGTGCCTGGAGTGCCCCGACCCGACCTGCGTGCGCGGCTGCCCGGCCCACAACAACATTCCCCAGTTCATCGCCGCCGTGCGCGACCACGACCTCGCCACGGCCCACCGGATTCTGAGCCGGACCACGGTCATCCCCGACATCTGCTCGAGGGTCTGCAACCAGTCGGCGCAGTGCGAGGGATCGTGCAGTTGGTCCCTGGCCGGAGGTGAGCCCGTGGCCATCGGTCGCCTCGAGCGCTTCATCGCGGACCAGGCTCCGGTGCCGGCGCCGAGTATGACGTCCGCGGCGTGGGTCGAGCACGCCGGTGGCTCCATGTCGGTCGGGATCATTGGTTCTGGACCGGCGGGCATCGGCGCGGCGTGGGACCTAATCGAGTCGGGCGCGTCAGTCACGGTCTACGAGAAGGAGTCAACGCCCGGTGGCCTTTGCATGTGGGGCATGCCGGACTTCACACTGCCCGAGGCCGTCGCGACGAGGCCCTGGCAGCAGTTGACGGCGGCGGGCGTGGACCTTCGATGCGACACGGCCGTTCAACCCGAGGACATCGAGCGGCTGTTGGGCGAGCACGACGCGGTCGTCGTCGCGCACGGGGCGGGCGTGGCGATCCGCCTCCCGGTTCCCGGCGCGGACCTCGAGGGCGTCGTGGACGCGACCGAGTTCCTCCAAGGGGCCAAGGTCGCCCTCGAAACCGATGGGAATGCCCAGGAGTTCCTCGGACGCCTCGGTCTGGCCCCGACGGACCCAGCCGGGTCGCCTTGGCGGGTCCTCGTGCTCGGAGCGGGTAACACCGCAATGGACGTCGCACGCATGGCGCGCCGACTCGGCCTCGACGCGATGTGCATTGACTGGCTCGACGAGCGCTTTGCGCTCGCGCGACCCGACGAACTCGCCGAAGCCCGCCTCGAGGGCGTGGAGGTCCGCTTCCAGCGGACGCTCACCGCGCTGAACGGCTTCGATGGGCGCGTCGACCTGGCCGAGTTGACGCACACCGTCCAAGAGGAGTCGGGGCGCCAGCCGAAGGTCCTGACCGGTCGACACGACCGACTCAAGGTGAACCTGGTGGTGATGGCCATGGGGTACCGGGTCGACCCGGCGTTCGCCGAGGTGCTTCCGCACGTGCCGATTCGCAAGAAGGCGACCGGCCTGTCCGATGGTCGGTGGAGGGCGAGTGGGATCATGGCCAACGCCGCATCGGCCTACGCGAACCACTCTCGCGTCGGCGAGTTGGCCCTGGACCGCGAGGTCGGCCTCTGGGCGGCGGCGTTGCCCGTCGACGAGCGACTGTGGGTCGTCGGTGACGCGTTGACCGGTCCGTCAACCGTGGTCGAGGCGATGGCGCAGGGACGTCGCGCGGCCAAGGCCATCCTCGACGCGCAGCCGTCGCGACCGAGCACGGCCGAGCGTCGCCGAAGCGTCGCCCCGCGCGTCCTGGTCTGTCACGAGAGTGTCGGAGGCACCACCGCGGCCACCGCCACGGCCATTGCCGGCCAGCTGGCCGCGGTCGGTGCGCGGGTGAGGACGCTGCCCATCGCCGAGGTCGGCGCTCGCGAACTGGCGGCGGCTGACGTCGTGGTCGTGGGCACCTGGGTCGAGGGGCTCGTGGTAGCTCGGGTCCACCCCGCCAAGGCCATGCGCAAGTGGCTCGAGGCGATGCCGCGACTGGGATCTCGTCCGGTGGGCATCTTTTGCACCTACGGCGTCGACCCGAAGTCGACCCTGAGCGAGATGCGTTCGGCGATTGAGGCGAAGGGTGGCGTCATTGCGGGGGAGCGCGCGTTCGGGCCGAAGGATCGTGAGGGCGATGCCGGCCACCTCGGGACTGGTGAATTCGCGCGAGCCCTCGTGTCGCAACTCGGGCTGGAGGCGAACGTCGCACCCTCGTCCGGGCCTTGGCGAACGTTGGGGTCGGTGCGAGTGGTCAGTCGCTAGGCCGTCCCCCTCACGCCTCTTCGAGGGCGTGGGCGAGTCGGCGTAGCAGCGAGCGAACGGTGGCGCGCGCCACCCGAGTGAGCACCACGTCGTCCAGAGCTTGGCCGGCCCGGCCGAGCGGGGGTCGGTAACGGCCGTCCAGCGTGACCTCGGACCGGTCGGGATCGACCTCGACCAGGCGCAGCGTTCCGCTCAATCGTGGGAACAGCCCCGCGGGGCCGGTGGCCTCCCAGGTGATCGGGATGACCACCTCGCCCTCGCTCTTCACCGCTTGACCCAGGTGCACGGCAACCGTCTTCGTCAGCCAGCCGGACCCCCCTGGTCCAATTCGCATGAGCAGTTCCTCCCCGTCGTCGCGCGCGGCGTCGAGATGGGGAATCAACCAGGCACCTCCGGCCTCAAGACGATCGACGATCGTCGCGACGCCTTGTTCGACTTGCACCGAGTCCTTGATCTCAACCGTCTCGGCGTGGGCGCGCCGGTGACCGACCACGTGGTACTCGCCAGCGGTGATTGCTCGGTCGCGCTCGGCCAGGGTGGCCAACGTCGTCGAGGCGAGTTCGGCCTTCATCGCAGCGGTGGCCGCCATCCAGGTCTCGTGCATCGGACAGACCGACTCCCATTTGCAAGGATCGTCGCCGAGGACGCAGGTATCTGCGTCGAGCAGGCCCTCGCCGGCCTCCACGACCTGGAGCAGCGTGATCTCCTCGGGCCGGCGCGCGAGCCGGTAGCCCCCGTTCGTGCCGAAGAAGGAGGTCGCGATGCCCGCCTGGACAAGGTCGCCCATGATCTGGGACACGAAGGTCCGTGGAACTCCCATCTCCAGTGAGACTTGGCGGAGTTTCTTGGGCGTCTGCGAACCGTAACTTGACGCCAGGCAGATCGCCGAGCGTACGACGTAGTCGCCGCGCTTCGAGAGCTTGAGCTTCATCTCGATAGAGTAGTGGCCCACCAGACGTGCAGTACTGAGATGCATCGTTGACCGGCGAGACATTGGTACTCTTGGTTGGCCCGTGGCCGGACAACCAGCGCCAGTGCGGTCAGTTGACCCGGTGGCTGTGGGAACGTGGTCCCAAGACCTCGTCGAGTACTCGGTCGAGGTCCGCGGACAGCCGGTCGTGGTACCTCGCCTCGCGCAGCGTGGTCGTCGTGGCGAGGACCACGATGACGAAGTAGGCCGCGAGGACCACGAAGCAGGCCACCAGCACCAGCGCAGTGGCAACACCCAACAGTTCACCCATGCTCACAGTCTGAGTCGTCCTTGGTGCGATGGATACCCTGATTTCACGGTGTCGGCGAGCCAATTCTACGGTTGCCCCCGTAGGGCCGCGTAGTGGTCGGCCCCGGACCTCGCTCTCGAGCGGACCGGGTCGCACCCGCGTGAGAAGTGGCACGGCCGCTAACCTCGCGCTGATGAGTGAGATTCTCGACGCGGTGAGGGCCGGGGCCTCCAGCGAGGCGCTGTCGTCGATGCCGATGCCCGACACCACGAGGGCGGTCTTCGTGCGACGTGACGAGCAGGACATGTTCGCCGGCGTCGCCTCCCCGGACAAGGATCCCCGTCGGAGCCTCCACGTCGACGAGGTGCCCCTGCCCGAGCTCGCCCCCGACGAGGTCTTCCTCGCGGTCATGGCGTCGTCGATCAACTTCAACAGTGTCTGGACGAGCATCTTCGAGCCGCTGTCGACGTTCGGCTTCCTCGACCGGCTCGGCAAGGAGTCGTTCTGGGGACGCCGACACGCCCTCGACTACCACGTCATTGGCTCGGACGCGGCGGGGGTCATTGTTCGCGCCGGCTCGGGGGTGCGCAACTGGCAGGTCGGCGACGAGGTGACGGTGCACTGCAACTACGTCGACGACCAGGATCCCAGCGGTCACGACGACTCGATGCTGGCGAGCAACCAGCGGATCTGGGGCTTCGAGACGAACTTCGGCGGACTGGCCGACATCTGCGTGGTGAAGGCGAACCAGCTGATGCCCAAGCCGACCCACCTCACCTGGGAGGAGGCGGCGGTGAACGCCCTGTGCAACTCGACCGCCTACCGGATGCTGGTGTCGCGCCACGGCGCCCCGGTCACCCAGGGCGATAAGGTCCTCATCTGGGGGGCCTCGGGCGGCATTGGCTCGTTCGCGGTGCAGCACGTCCTCAACTCCGGCGGCACGCCGATCGGCGTCGTGTCGAGCGAGGACAAGGTCGAGACGCTCTACGAGCTGGGTTGTCAGCACGTCATCAACCGCAGTGAGAAGGGCTACCGGTTCTGGAGCGACGAGCACACCCAGGACGAGAGCGAGTGGCGCCGTCTGGGCAAGGACATTCGGGCCCTGGTCGGCGACGACCCGGACATCGTGTTCGAGCACCCGGGCCGCGCCACGATGGGCGCCAGTGTCTTCGTCGCCAAGCGCGGTGGCACGATTGTGACCTGCGCCGCCACGAGCGGCTACATGATCGAGTACGACAACCGCCACCTCTGGATGAAGCTCAAGACCATCAAGGGCTCGCACTTCTCGAACTATCGCGAGGCGTGGGCGGCGAACCAGACGATCATCGACGCCAAGGTCGTGCCGCCGCTCTCGGCGGTCTTCCCCCTCGCCGACACCGCTGAGGCCGCCTACGAGATGCACCACAACCGGCACGAAGGAAAGATCGCCATCCTCTGCGCTGCGTCGAGCGAGGGTCTGGGCATCACCAACCCCGAGCTGCGCGCCCGGGTCGGCGAGCAGCGCCTCACCATCTTCCGTCGACACGACAAGGGGTAGACATGGACTCGCTGCTGACCGAGATCGACCACGTCGCCATTGTGGTGCACGACCTGGAGGCGGCCATTTCCTGGTACCGCGACGTCTTCGGTGCGACGGTGGAGCATCGCGAAGTAGTCGAGTCCGACGGCGTCGACGAGGCGCTGCTGCGCGTCGCCGACTCCTTCATCCAACTGCTCACCCCGACGCGCGACGACTCGCCGGTGGCCAAGTACCTCGAGAAGCGAGGCGAGGGCCTCCATCACGTCGGCTATCGCGTCGCGGACTGCGCGGTCGCCCTCGCGGCGGTGAAGGCCGGTGGAGGCCGGGTGATCGACGACGCGCCGCGCCCCGGATCGCGCGGCACCATCGTGGCCTTCGTGCATCCGAAAACCTCGTTCGGGACGCTGATCGAGCTCGTGCAGGACCCGCGCGCGCGCTGATTGAAGACGGCGGTTCGCACGATCGCACTACCGGCCGGTAACGGTGGCGAATCCCCGATGATCGAGCTCGGCGCGCGGACGCGCGAGCGCGCCGCGGACGCGCCGCGCCCCTTTGGGTAGCCTTGCTGCTCATGGAACATTCAATGGCCGACGGCCTGGCCGAACTCGCCGCTCGAAAGGCCGAGGCCCGCCTCGCCGGGGGCGAGAAGGCGATCGAACGCCATCAGGCCAAGGGCAAGATGACCGCGCGCGAGCGCATTCAGTATCTGTTCGACGAGGATTCGTTCCAAGAGCTCGACATGCTGAACCGTCACGGGGCCTCGGGGATGGGGCTCGAGGACTCGCGCCCCTACACCGACGGGGTGATCACCGGGTTCGGGAAGATCGACGGACGCAAGGTCTGCGTGTTCTCCCAGGACTTCACCGTCTTCGGCGGCGCGCTGGGCGAGACGCACGGCGAGAAGATCCAAAAGATCATGGACCTCGCCACGACGATGGGGCTGCCCATCGTCGGGCTCAACGACGGCGCCGGTGCTCGCATCCAAGAGGGCGTCGCCGCCCTCAACGCCTACGGCGGGATCTTCCGACGCAACGCGCGCGCCTCGGGTGTCGTCCCCCAACTCTCGGTGATCCTCGGCGCCTGCGCTGGCGGCGCGGTCTACTCGCCCGCGCTGACCGACTTCATCTTCATGGTGAAGGACACCAGCCACATGTTCATCACCGGACCCGACGTCGTGAAGGCCGTCACCGGCGAGGACGTTACGCTCGAGGAGCTGGGCGGCGCCCAGACTCACGCCACCAAGTCCGGCGTCGCCAACTTCGTCCTGCCCGACGAGAAGAGCGTGCTCGACGAGGTCCGATACCTGCTCTCGTTCCTGCCGTCGAACAACATGGAAGAGCCCCCGAGGATCCTGACCGGGGACAGCGCCAACCGGCTGTGCGAGAACCTGCGCGAAATCCTGCCTCCGTCATCGAACCAGCCCTACGACATGAAGAAGGTCATCACGTCGGTCGTGGACGGCGGCGACTACATGGAGGTCCACGCCACCTACGCCCAGCAGATCACGTGCGGCTTCGCGCGCGTCGACGGGCACACGATCGGCATCGTGGCGAACCAGCCGCAGATGCTCGCCGGCGTGCTCGACATCGACTCGAGCGAGAAGGCCGCGCGGTTCGTGCGCACGTGCGACGCCTTCAACGTCCCGATCGTGACCTTCGTGGACGTGCCCGGGTTCATGCCCGGCGTCGACCAGGAGTACGGGGGCATCATCCGTCACGGCGCGAAGCTGCTCTACGCCTTCTGCGAGGCCACGGTGCCGCGCATCTGCATCATCACCCGCAAGGCCTACGGCGGCGCGTACGTCGTCATGAACTCGAAATCGATTGGCGCCGACCTTGCGTACGCGTGGCCGACGGCGGAGCTCGCGGTCATGGGGGCCGCGGGGGCCGTCGAGATCGTGCACCGGCGCGACCTCGCCGAGGCCGACGACCCCGAGTCGCTGCGGGCCTCGCTGATCGACGACTACTCGCAGCGCTACTCGAACCCCTACATCGCCGCCGAGCGTGGCTTCATCGACGACGTCATCGACCCCGCCGAGACCCGCCAGGTACTGTGTCGTTCGCTCGAGTTGCTGCGCGGCAAGCGCGAGGACCTGCCCAAGCGCAAGCACGGCAACGTCCCACTGTGAGCTACGGCCTCACGCCGCGCCCGGTGTTGGCGCCCGAGGAGATGGCGGCGCTCGTCGCGGTCGCCGAGGAGTTCCTGCGCACCGAGACCGCGGCCGTTAAGGACTCGGTGCCCGCGTGGCGCTTCTCGGGTCGGTGGTTCAACGCCGGCCCGTACGCGCAACGCCGCCCGCACCCACTCAGTTAGCGGTCTCGACCATCCCCAACAGGTCGTCCATGATGGCGGCCATCGAGAAGTCCTTGGGCGTGTAGATCGCGGCGACGCCCAGTTGCCTCAGCGTGGCGGCGTCCGAGTCGGGCACGATGCCCCCCACCACGACCTTGGCCTCGACCCCGGCCGAGCGCAGCCCGTCGATGACGCGCGGCACGAGCGCGAGGTGCGATCCCGAAAGGATCGAGATGCCCACGACGTCGACGTCCTCGTCGCGTGCGGCGGCGACGATCTCCTCGGGCGTCGTGCGGATGCCCTGGTAGACGACCTCGAAGCCGGCGTCGCGCGCGGCGACGGCGATCTGCTCGGCGCCGTTGGAGTGGCCGTCGAGGCCGGGCTTGGCCACGAGCAGCCGAGGCGGTGACCCGCGCCGGGCGGCCACGGCCCGGGACCGTTCGACGAGCGCCCCAAAGAGTTCGCCACGGCTCGCCGCGCCGGCGCGCACGCCGGTGGGCGCCCGGTAGACGCCAAAGACCTCGCGCAGGGCCCCGGCCCACTCGCCGGTCGTCCCGCCCGCCTTGGCGAGGGCGATGGTGGGCACCATGATGTTGTCGGCGCAGTCCGAGCTACGCGCCACGCGCGTCAGCTCCGCGACGGCGGCGTCCACGGCAGTGGCGTCGCGCTTCGCGCGCCACGCGACGACGTCGCTGACGAGCTCGCGCTCGACCCCGGGGTCGACGGTCATGATGGCCTCGATCGACGAGTCGCTCGTGAGCGGTGACTCGGCGGTCTCGGTGAAGCGGTTGACGCCGACCACGACCTGTTCGCCGGACTCGATGCGCGCCACGCGCACGGACTGGCTCGCGACGAGTCGGCCCTTGAGCTCGTCGATGGCCGCGAAGGCGCCGCCGAGGGCGATGACGTCGTCGAGCTCCTCCTGGGCGGCGACGGTGAGCTCACGCACCTTGGCCTCCATGACCCTCGAGCCGGCGAAGACGTCGGGGTACTCCAGCAGGTCGCTCTCGTAGGCGAGGACCTGTTGCATCCGGAGACTCCACTGCTGGTCCGAGGG
>JAYSQJ010000014.1:0-3527 GCA_043721635.1 Acidimicrobiales bacterium
CCACGACGAGCGACGACGCCGCAGCGAGCGCCGCCACCGTGGTCAGGCGCCTCGTCCACTCCAGTGGGCTGGTCCGGCCCCTCACCGAGAGTCCTCGGGGGCAGAGGATCCCGTAGAGCGCGCTCACGGCCACGACCGCCACGTCGAGGCGCGCCACGACGGTGAGGACCAGCGCGACCACGAGCACGTGACTGGGGGTGACCGGTCGCTGGTCGCGCAGCCGACCATGCGCCCTCGCCGAGCCGACCGGGGGCGAGGACCACCGGCCGAGGAAACGACTCATTGATTTCGGCTCGTAGTGCTCACGCTGCAAGACGCGCAGCCAGCGCAGCATCTGCGCCACGTACGCCGCGACGAGGGCGAGCGCCATCACGCCCTGGAGCAGGACGCGCATCAACGAAGAGCCTCCCGGACCGCCTCGGCGAGAGCCGCGCTGGCGTCGGTGGGAACCAGGTGACCCACGCCCTCGACCGTCGTCATCGTCGAGGGGACGTGGAGCAGTGAGGCCGAACGTCGCGCGATCTCGAGCGGGACCTCCAGGTCGTTCGTCCCCCACACGAGGGCGACCGGGACGGTGACGCGACCGAGCTCGTCCTCGTAGCTCTCGTTGACCGTCGCCACCAGGACCTCGCGCATCACGCCCGCGGCGCTGCGGTAGTCCGCCGACCCGTACTTCTGGCGGGCCGCCTCCATCCGGCGCCCGTCGACGACACCGCGACCGTGGAGCCAACGGATCGCGCGAAAGGCCAGGGGCGACGTCGCCGACGGCGCGAGGCGCACCAACGGGGCGCCCGTCAGGACGAGCGACCGCACCAGTTCGGGGTGGTCCGCGGCGATGACCGTGGCGACCAGACCGCCAAAGGAGTGACCCACCAGCACGACCGGCCCGTCGGCGAGGTCCGCCAGCGCCGGCGCCACGAGCGTCGCGTAGTGCCGGGCGCCGCCGGCGACCGCGGGAGCGGGCGACGAGCCGAAACCGGGCAGGTCGAGGGCCACCGAGGACGCGCCGTCCTCGGTGAGACGGGTGGCGGCGGCGGCGAAGTCATGGGCGCGCCGGGCCCAGCCGTGGAGCCACACCACGCGCACCGGGCCTACGCCGTAGGGCTCCCCAAAGAGATTTCCGTCGCCGTAGGCACGCAGCACGCTTTCAGGTTACCGACCGGACTTCGCCCTCGTGAACGTCACCCGGTACCGGTAGCGTCGGAGTCACCATGAGCGACGAGACGACTTTCTCCGACGGACTGCTCGTCGGGCTCACGCCCGAGCAGCGCGAGGCCGTGATGTCGCCCGGACGACGACTGCTCGTGCGCGCCACCGCCGGATCCGGCAAGACCCACGTCCTCACGCTGCGCATCCAGCGCCGGATCGCCGACCAGGAGGTCGCCTCGGACCAGGTGCTCGCGATGACCTTCACCCGAAAGGCGGGCGACGAACTGCGCAAGCGTCTCTTTCGCGCCGGGATCCGCGACCTGCGCGCCGGCACGTTCCACCGCACGGCGTTGACGATCGTCACCCAGTACCGCGAGGACCATCACCTGAAGCCCCTCGCCATCGAGGCGAGCCGTCGTCGTCTCGTCACCGCGCTCGCCACGCAGCTGCGAGCGAGCGGCGACCTCACGCTGGAGGACTGGCAGCTGCCGCGCATCGAACAAGAAGTGGGCTGGGCGCTCAGCCAGGGTTTCAACGGCGCCCTCTACGCCAAGGCCGCGCGCAAGCTGCGCCGGGACGCCCCGCTGGCGCCGGCCCAGTTCGCCGACGTGCTCGACCGCTACGTCGGACTCTGTCGGAGTCGGGGCGTACTCGACTTCGACCTCTTGCTGAGCGAGGCGATCACCCTGCTGCGCGACGAGTCCGACGTGCTCGCCTCCTTCCGGCACCGCAACAAGTCGCTCTACGTGGACGAGACCCAGGACATGAACCCACTGCAGTTCATGCTCCTTCGCCAGATGGCCGGCGACGACCCGGACCTGTTCTGCGTGGGCGACCCGAACCAGTCGATCTACGGATTCAACGGGGCCAATCCGCAGCTGCTGAACGAGATCGTGCGCACGTGGCCCGACACCGTGGTCCTGGACCTCACCCGCAATCATCGGTCCACCGCCGACATCATTGCGGTGGCGAACACGCTCCTCGAGGACGGCGCTCAGGGGATCACCCCGGCCAAGCACGACGGCGACGTGCCGATGGTGCGCTCCTACGACACCGACGCCGAGGAGGCCCAGCACGTGGCCACCTGGCTCTCGGCCAAGCACCAACCGGGCAGCCCGTGGCTTTCAATGGCCGTGCTCGCACGCACCAACGCCCAACTCGAGCTCGTGGCGAGCCACCTCGACGCCGCCAACATCCCCAACGAGCGTCGCGGTCCCGAGCACTCCCCCGCCTCGGACCTGTTCAACGCCCCCGAGGCGTCGAGCCGACGCCTGGACGACGACCACCGCGACGCAGTGGCGCTGTCGACGATCCACCGGGCCAAGGGCCTCGAGTTCCACCACGTCGCCGCGATCGGCTGGGCGGAGGGCCAGCTGCCCAACTACAACGCAACGACCGACGCCGAACTGGCCGAAGAGCAGCGCCTCGCCTACGTGGCCCTCAGTCGCGCCGAGGACTCGCTGCTGATCACCTGGAGCCGGGGCCGCAACGACCCGCGCTACCCCGACCGGGCACCCTCTCGGTTCCTCGCCCCCATCGAGGACGCGATCCGCACGATCGAGGCTCGCGACGCGCCGTTGACGGGCGAGGCCCGAAAGGCCCGCCTCGCCGCCATCCGCGCCGAGCTGGAGGGCGCGGAGGCGCTCGCCGAGCCGCCGGGATCAGCGACATTGCGCAAGTGACCCGGCGGCGGCCGTGTGATTGAGTGGGCTTAAAAGTTTCCTGAAATGGTCAGCAGCTGAGTCAAGGCCTTCGACACGAGCCCTCCGCAACTTTCTAGGGCACCAGTTGTCGCTGAGCCGCCACAATCGGCGACACGCTCACCAACTGACCGGGGTCATTCACGCCGCCCTTGCAGTAACTCAGGACGCCGACGCCAGGTGAGGGTGGAATCCTCCTTGATAGTGACGCGCCCGCGGTCGCTGCCAACGTCACCTTGAAGAGTGACGGAGTCAGAAGATCACCCCGGTCACATCGGTACTTGGCAACCTCGAAGTAGCCATGAGTACCCGGCCGCAACCCGACGAGACGAGGGACGATGCGCGGGAAGTACTGGCTGACGTGGTGGTAGGCGAATGGCAAGACTCGCCCCGTCGCGGCGTAGAACCTAACCGATGGATAGCCGAGCAGTTGGCAGTACTTCGCACTCTTGTTCGTGAGAGTGAGAATTAACGCGTGTTCGCCCGTCGCTGGCGACACCTGGCCGCCGAAGCCCAATGACATCTGCGACGTCGTACATGATGGAGAGGCTTGCAGAACACTCGCCGCATCTGCCGATCCCACATAGGCGAGGCTGACGGGCACGCTCACGCACATAGTGACGAGAACCGCTGAGAGCATCAGATCTCCGATGGCTGTGCGCGCGTACCTTATCGTCA
>JAYSQJ010000015.1:0-13148 GCA_043721635.1 Acidimicrobiales bacterium
GCCCGACTCAGCTTGGAGATGCCGGCGCGCTCGAACAGTCCGGCGATGAGCCGCGCCGTCACGTCGAAGTCGACCGTGGCACCCTGGGCGAGCGGCCGAAAGACGACCACGTGGCGCGGGGTTCGCGCGACCATGTCGAGTGCGCCGTGACCGACTTCGACGACCGAGCCGGTGTTGGTGTCAATGGCCACCAAGGTCGGCTCGTCGAAGAGGATGCCCCGCTGGGCCGTGGCGAGGCGCGAATGGGCGGTTCCGATGTCGAGCGCGACGTCTAAAGGCACAAACATGAACAATAGGGCGACAGTCACCTGCGCCCTTTGGTTCACTAGCCTTCTCTACGTGAGTAGCTGGGGACCCGTTGACTGGTGGCGCGCGCGACGCGGGCATGAGGGACCGCCACCGAAGCACGCACGAGAGTGGATACACCCCAGCGAACTGCCGAACTTCGAGTCACTCGACGTGTCACCCGCCTGGCAGATCCAGTCCCGCGCGGCGCGCCTCACCGGCGTCGTCATGGCCGTGGCGCTCATCGCCGGCTCGGCCGGTCTGCTCATCACCCGCAACGCCAGCTCGTCCGAGACCCCCCTGCCGGCGCACGTCGCCAAGTCCCTCAGCGCCCTACCGGCCAACAGCCGCCTCGCGGCCGAGCACACGGTGGAACTCACGATCACCACGCCGGGCCACGTGCGGGTCGTCGCCGCCATGGTCTTGCCCCACCAGCTGGCCGTCACCACGACGCCGATCCCCTCGTCCGCACAGATCACCGGCTCGACCACCAAGCACGTCAACTTCCCCGTCACCTGGGTCGGTCGCGACAAGGTGATGGGCTTTTCGATCGTGCGACTCGGCCTACGAATCGCGTCACTCACCTTCGCCCCGCTTCCGGCCACCGCGCCCGTCGTCGCCGTCTCACCGATCCTCAAGTCGACGGCGGGCCGTCCGCAGTTCGCGTGGGCCGCCACCACCCTCGGTGACCCCTCGGTCAACGCCACCGGCGTGATCAGCTACCTGTCAGTCGCCTCGGACGCGGACACCAACGGCTTCGTCGACGCGGTGGCCGTGAACAAGAGCGGGCAGGTCGTCGCCGTACTCTCGACGGGCCACCTGTGGTACTCGGCCCAGTTCGTGGCGCGCATTGCCTCCATCGTGGCGACGGGGCGGGGCTGTCACTCAAGCCTCGGCATCGTCGGGGTCTCCGCCCAGGGCGGCGGCGTCCTCGTGCGCAGAGTACTGCCCAAGACGCCGGCCCAGTGGCAGATCAAGAAGGGCGACGTCGTGACCGCCCTCAACGGCAAGGGCACCGACACCTTCTCCGCGCTCGCGACCGAGCTCTACCTCACCCCGGCCTACTCGTCGGCGAAGGTCACCTTCGTGCGCACGACGACGATCCACCACGCCGTCATGACGCTCGGCTGCGCACTTTAGGTTGGACTGGTGAGCGACAACCCCTTCGGCGGCATGTTCGGCGACATCTTCTCCCTGCTCGGCCAGCAGGGGCCCGACGCGTGGTTCACGACCGCAACCCAGTTGGCCCTCAACATCGCGCGCGGCGCCGACGGCGACCCGAACCCCGAGCCGATCGAGCGCCAACGCCTCGAGGAGCTGGCCCCCCTCGTCGGGCGCCACGTGGACGCCCTGCTCGGCGTGCCGCGCGAGTACGCGGTCACCGCCGTCAGTCGCACCACGCTCACCTTGGCGGCGCTGGCCCAGTGGCGCCCGCTGATGGAGCCAATGGTCCGCTCGAGCACCTCGATGGGCCAGGACCTGGACCTCGCGGACAACCCCTTGATGGCCCAGATGGCGGCGACCCTCGGACCACTCTTCGCGGGATTCCAGATGGGCTCGGTCGCCGGTCACTTCTCCGAGCGGGCCTGGTCGCTCGCGGCGCTGCCGCTGCCCCGGCTCGACGACCAGCGCCTGCTGGTCGTGAACAACCTGAAGTCCTTCGCCGAGGCCTGGTCGCTCGAAACCGACGAGGTCTTCGTCTTCGCCCTCGCCCAGGAGTTCGTGGCGTCGCTCGTCTTATCCCAGCCGGGCACCGGGGACGCGTTGCGAGCGCTGCTGATCGACACCGTGCGCGAGGCCGCCAAGGCCCAGGGTGACCTGCTCACCAAGCTCCAGTCGATGGTGGATCCGAGCGACCTGGACAAGCTGATGAGCGATCCCGAGTCCCTGCTCGACGGCATCGAGATGCCCGAGGAGACCGACGCCACGCGCGCGATCAACGCCGCCGCGAGCGTGCTGCTGGCCTTCTTCGAGGCGGCCGCCCACGCGATCACCACCACCATCCTCGGTCCCCGACCGGCCCTCGTGGAGGCCTACCGGCGCCACCGGCGAAGCGACGCGCGCGGCGAGGACGCCGCGTCGGCCCTCTTCGGGATCTCGACCCAGGGACCGCACCACGACGCGGCCGCGCGGTTCGTGGCGTCAATGAAGGACGACCACACGCTGCGGGTCTTTGGCGCGCTGCTGCGCGTCGACGGCCTGCCGAGCGCGGCCGAACTCCACGACCCGGCCTCGTGGTACGAGCGGGTCACGAACTCGCCGTTGGCCTAACTCTCCTCGTCGTAGCCGAGGTTCCACTCGACCAGCAGGTTCTCGCGCTCGGCGTCGCGGTTGACCCGCTCGCGGTTGCGCCGGAACTGGGGGTCGTGGGGCGGCAGGAAGCGCAGTCGGGCGTCGACCCGGTCGACGAAGGCCTGGATCTGCTCCTCGTCGCCAAAGACCATGCGGCACTCCCAGTGGGGCGCGACGGGGCCGAGATATATCACTTGTACGTGACCGACGGGGTCGACGACCTCGGTGGTCTCAGTGGTCGGAAGCTGGCTCACGGTGCTCCTTTGGCGTACCTCGATGATGCGCGGGGCCTATTCTACCGGCTGGCGCCGGGCGACCACCGGGCTTGGCCCGTACGGCGTAGCGTCGCGCTCGCCTCGTGAACAAGTGAACGTATCGTTATCTGATTGCAACACAACCTGTCGCTACTGTGCGTAGTAGGGACCAGTGGGGAGGGCGTGCATGAGTACCGAATGGATGGCCGACGGCAAGTGTCGCGAGTACCCGCCCGGGACCTGCTTTCCCAAGGACGGCGTCGGCGTGATCATCGCCCAGCGCGTCTGCGCGCAGTGCCCCGTTTCGAGCCAGTGCCTGGAGTACGCGCTGGAGAATCACATCGACCACGGCGTCTGGGGTGGTCGCAGTGAGCGCGAACGTCGCCGCATCCTGCGCGAACGTCGCCGTCGGCGCGTCTTGAATATCGACGCCAGCTGATTCCCCCGACGTGTTCGAATGCGTCGTCAATGTCTCGGAGGGACGCCACGTCGGAGTACTCGATGAACTCTCCTCATCCGTCGGCCCGTCGCTGCGCGACCGTCACAGCGACCCGTTCCACAACCGATCGGTCTTCACACTCGTCAACGAGCGCAGCGCGCTCGAACGAGACGTCCGTGCGCTGATTCGTTCGGCCTTCGCGCGTCTGGACCTCACGCTCCACGAGGGCGTCCACCCACGATTCGGGGTCGTGGACGTGGTGCCGTTCGTCGCCCTGGAGCCGGCGCAGGCCGCGGGCGCCCGAGTCCTGCGCGACGACACGGCCGGGTGGATCGCCGAGACCTTCGGCGTGCCCTGCTTCCTCTACGGTGAGGTCGACGGGCGGTTGCGCACCCTGCCCGACGTGCGCCGAGGGGCCTTCAAGGGACTCCTTCCCGACCGGGGCCCGGCCCGACCGGCGCCCCGGCTCGGCGCGGTGGCGGTAGGGGCGAGGCCCGTGCTCGTGGCGTGGAACCTGTGGCTGCGCAACGTCTCGATCGACGAGGCCCGCGCCATCGCGCGCGCCGTACGCCGACCCGAGGTGCGCGCGATGGGTTTCGTGGTCGGTGACGAGGTCCAGGTGAGCTGCAACCTGATCGACCTCGCGCGGGTTGGCCCCTCGGCCCTCTACGACCAGGTCAAGGCCCTGTTGCCCCGGCGCGGTGAGATCGGCCGGGCCGAGCTGGTGGGACTGGTCCCGCGCTCGGTGCTCGAGGCCGAGGACCGCGACCGCTGGGCGGAGCTGGGACTCAGTGAAGCCCAGACCATCGAGGGCCGACTGACCCCGTCGTAGAGCTCGAGGCGGTTCAGCTCGCCTGGGCGCGGCGCTCGATCGCTCGGGCCCGGCGCAGACGGCGACGCTCGCGCTCGCTCATGCCACCCCAGATGCCGAACTTCTCACCGTTCTCGAGGGCGTACTCGAGGCAGTCCTCGCGCGCGACGCAGCCTCGGCAGACGTCCTTCGCTTCTCGGGTCGAGGCACCGCGCTCGGGGAAAAAGAGGTCGGGGTCGACGCCCATGCAGTTGGCACGGGCCTGCCAGCCTCGATCTTCCATTCCGCTCATCAGTTCCACGATTTCCACGTTGTTGGCCTCCCCCGCAGTGGCTAGCACCACCGTTGTAATTACAACGGTGTCATTGTGGCGGGGATTGCGACAAAAAGCAAATGGAAATGTCAAAATCCCTGGTTAAGGTCGTTTCGGGGCAACCTCAGCTCGCTCGACGGTGGCGAACGAAGTCATCGAGGGCGTAGGTGCCCAGTTCGTCGACGTCGGTGTAGAAGAGCCGCCCCCCGTTGACCCGCGCGATCTGCTCGACGAAGGGGAACTGGCTGCGTTCGATGTCGAGGGCGAAGGTGTTGATCGTGATGCCGGCCTTGGTGCAGCGAAGGACCTCGGCCATGGTCTTGTCGAGGGTCTCTTGGACCGGCGGCCAGGCGAAGAACGGCTCGCCGGAGGCCGTCAGGTGGGCCGTCGGCTCACCGTCGGTCACGACCACGATCTGGCGCTCGCCGCGCTCGTGGCGCATGAGGTGGCGGCTGAGCGCCAGCGCGTGCTGCAGGTTGGTGCCGTAGGCGTAGTCGATGGCCAGCGCCGGGATGTCCTCGATCTTGAGTTCCTGGGCCGTCTCGCCAAATCCAACGACGGCCACGAAGTCGCGGGGGAACTTCGACCGAATGAGCGAGGTCAGGGCCAGCACCATCTTTTTCGCGGGCACGAGGTTCGATCGCATGGCCATGGAGAGCGAGAGGTCGATGGCGAAGACCGTCGCCGACTTCTTTGTCGACTCGAACTCCTCGACCTCGAAGTCGTCGGCGTGCAGCTGAACCGGTGTCCCCGGTCCTTGACGCAGTACCGCGTTGCGCAGGGTCTTGGCGAGGTGTAGCGAGAACGGTTCGCCCGGCTCCCACGGCTTGGACGTCTCTTCGCGGTCCCCCCCGCGAGAGACCGTCGACGCGCGGTGCGCGCCAATCGTCGGCGAGTCGCGCAGCCGGGCGAAGAGGGCCTTCAGCGCGCTCTGGCCGACTTGGCGCACGCCCTTGGGCGTGAGGCGCAGCCGATGGCCCTGACGATCGACGAAGCCCTGGTCCCGCAGCGCCTGCAGCGCCTTCTGGAGTCGAACGACGTGCCCGGCGGCGTCGTCGCCGAGGTTGCGTCGCAGCGCCTCGACGTCGACCTCGGGAAGCCCTTGGGCGGCGTTGGCCTGGCCCAGGAACTGCTCGAGGCCGCGTAGCTCGCCGAGCTGCTCGGCCACCGACGCCACGTCGGCGAAACTCGAACCGTTGGTGCCGCGCATGCGGTGCGCCCGGTTCCAGTCGATGTCGGGCGTCGCCATGCGCAGGTTCGAGACCAACCGGTTCATGGAGAAGTTGAGTTCCATGTTCTCCATCATCTGGCCGAAGAGCGACCGCAGCTCGCCCTGCTGCTCGGACGAGAGGGAGTTGAACATCGCCTCGGCCGCGGCGGCCCGCTCGGCCATCATGCGCACCACGTCCTCGAGGCTCTGCGCCCCGGGGAAGTAGTCGCCGAACTTCGCCATGAAGTCCTCGAAGGCGGGGTCGAGCTCCTCACCACGGCGGTCCTGCTCGATCATCGTCGAGAGGGCGTCCATCATGTCGCGCATCCGGGCGAGCTCTTCGGGGTCCGGACGGCCCATGAACTCCTTGCTCTGCTGGAAGTACGTGTCGAGCACGTCACCTTCGAGCTCGGAGAGCAGCTCCTCAAACTGCTCGCGGGCCGCCGAGGACACGAACTCGTAGCTGCGATAGTCGCCGAGCCGCTCCCCCAACCGGTCGCTCATGAGACCTCGTTGCATGCGCCTTTGCTCGACCAGGTCGCGCGTCACCTCCTTGCGCCGCTCGTCGTCGGACGACTCGGCCTCGTCGAGCAGGTCACCGAGCTCGGCTCCCTCGGTCGCCTCGATCTCGTCGAGCCAGTCGCGGTAGCGCTGCATCTCGCCGTCGGGGTCGGCCTGGCTCTCGAGCTCGCGGCGCTTGGCGCGGGTGCGCTCGAGCAGGTCGCGCAGCCCCTCGACGCGCTGGCCGTCGGCCTTCGTGTAGCCCTCACGCAGCAGGCGGTCCATCGCCTCTTCGAGGTCGCCGCTCTCCATGAAGTCGTCCGCCAGCATCGCCAGCATCTCTTCGACGTCGAGGACGTCGAAGTCGTCGTCCTCCCCGAACCGGCGAAAGCCGTAGCGGACCGCCACTACCGGTTCCTCGAGCGGTACAGGGCCCTCGGACCCGACGCGTCCTTCGCGAGCCGCTTCGTCAGGTACAGCCCCTCGAGCACGAACTCGGCCGCCGAGGCCAGTTCGCCGTCGCTAGCGCCGGGCCCGGCGACGCGCCGGGCCGCTTCGTCGAGCGCGGGCATCGCCGCGAGCACGGCCAGGTAGTCGCGGTCGGGCAGGTCGTCGCCGGTGTGCACGAGCGCCTCAGTGTTGAAGGACTCGACGATCTCGGGTCCCTCCTCCAAGAGCACGTGCTCGGTGAAGCACTGGCGCACGGCGAGCGACACCAGCGCCGCGATGACCTGGTCCGAGTCGCTGTCGTCCATCGTGTCGAACTCGATCTTGCCCTGGGTCGACTGGACCATCGCGCTGAGGTCGCTGACGCGCGGCACGACCGACGTGTCGTGGGTGCGCAGCGTTCGGCGAAGCGCGTTGGCGACCACGATCTCGTAGTTGGCAATCGAGAGGCGCACCGACACGCCCGAGCTCTGGCTGATGACGTGGCTCTTGCGCGCGACGTGGCTGACGCGCGCGACCACGTCCTCGATGAACCACGGCACCTTGATCGGCACCGGCGACGTCGGCAGCTTCGCCTCCATGTGGATGATCGCAATCTCGGTCGTCAGCTCGTAGGGGTAGTGGGTGCGGATCTGGCTCCCGAAGCGGTCCTTCAGGGGCGTGATCAGGCGGCCGCGGTTGGTGTAGTCCTCGGGGTTGGCCGTCGCGACGACCAGCACGTCGAGGTTGAGGCGCACGAGATGACCGCGGATCTGCACGTCACGCTCCTCGAGAACGTTCAGCAGGCCCACCTGGATGCGCTCGGCGAGGTCCGGCAGCTCGTTCATGGCGAAGATGCCCCGGTTGGACTTGGGCACGAGTCCGTAGGAGAGGGCCTTGGGATCGTCGAGGAAGAGCCCTCCGGCCACCTTGATGGGGTCGACCTCGCCGATGAGGTCGGCCATTGACGTGTCGGGCGACGCCAGCTTCTCGGCGAAGCGCAGGCTCCGGTGCACCCAGGCGATCGGCGTGTCGTCGCCCTTCTGCGCGACCAGTTCAGCGGCGTAGGCCGAGATCGGCGCGAACGGGTCGTCACGCACCTCGGAGCCCTCGACAACGGGCAGCCATTCGTCGAGCAAGCCCACCAGCGAGCGGATCATGCGGGTCTTGGCCTGACCGCGCTCGCCGAGCAGGATGATGTCGTGGCCGGCCAGCAGCGCCGTCTCGAGCTGGGGCAGCACCGTGTCCTCGTAGCCGAGCACCGCCGAGGTGAGCGGCTGGCCCGCGGCGAGGCGCGCCTCGAGGTTGACTCGAATCTCCTCACGGACCGACTTGGGCACGTAGCTCGACGCGCGCAACGCGCCCAACGTCGTCGGCAGATCCGGGGGGGCGATGGGGGTAGTCATAGATGCACTTTAAGGGGTGGGACCGTCTCAACACTCACGACGTTCCTTCGGCTCGACGACGCAGGCGCGGCGCGGCCCCTCCGTCAGGGAGTCGGCGTCGTCGCTGCCGGTCCGGCCCAGCCGGGCCTGATCGGGGACTCCCCCAGCAGCACGTCGATGACCGACACCTCGAGGGGACGGGCAAAGAGGAAGCCCTGCCCGAGGTCGACGCGCTCCGCCTCGAGTCGGGTTCGCTGGTCGGCGGTCTCCACGCCCTCGGCGATCGTCTCGAGACCGAGCACCTTGCCGAGCTGGACCAGCGTGTGCACCAGCGCCGCCGACTCGGCCGAGTCGGCGATTCCCGAGACGAAACTCTGGTCGATCTTCAAGATGTCGATCGGGAACTGGCGCAGGTACGCGAGTGACGAGTACCCGGTGCCGAAATCGTCGATGGCGAGGCGCACGCCGAGGGACTTGAGCGCCTGGAGGCGCGCGACGGTCCCTATCGAATCGTGCATCAAGGTCGTCTCGGTGAGTTCGAGGATGAGTGCCCCGGGGCCGAGGCCACTGCGTGACAACGCGACATGCACGTCGTCCACGAACTGGTCGAGCTCAAGTTGCTTGGCCGACAAGTTGACCGAGATGGTGAACTCGAAGCCCCGACGGTGCCAGGTCGCGCCCTGCTCGCAGGCTTCGGTGAGAACCCAGGCGCCGACGGGGATGATGAGGCCACTCGACTCGAGGGCGGGAATGAAGTCGTTGGGCTGGACGACGCCGCGCTCCGGGTGGCGCCAGCGCAGTAGCGCCTCGACGCCACTGAAGTCGCCGGTCTGCAGTTCGACGATGGGTTGGTACACCAAGAAGAACTGCCCGGTCTCGAGCGCGCTCGACAGGTCAACCTCGAGTCGCCGGTTGCGGTCAACGGCCTCTTGCATCGACGGCAGGAAGCGCACGGCGCGCTGCTTGCCGGCCGACTTCGCCTGGTACATCGCGATGTCCGCGTCCTGGAGGAGCGCCTCGGGCGTCGCCCGGTCGCCCTCGGCGATACCAATGCTCGCGGTCACCATCAGCGGCACGTCGCTGCCCGCGAGGTCGAAGGGTGTGGCCAGCACGTCGAGGATCCGTTCGGCGACGACCAGGACGCCGGCGTCCAGCGAGACCCCTTCGGCGAGGACGACGAACTCGTCGCCGCCGAGCCGTCCGACGGTGTCGCTGTCGCGAATGGCACCTCCGAGCCGGTTGCCCACTTCGATGAGCAGCTGGTCACCGGCCCGGTGGCCCAGCGTGTCGTTGATGTCCTTGAAGTTGTCCAGGTCGAGGAAGAGCGCGGCGACGGGGGTGTGCTGTCGTCGGCCCCTCGCGAGCATCTGGCCGATCCGGTCGAGGATCAACGCCCGGTTGGGCAGGCCGGTCAGGGAGTCGTGGAGCGCTTGGTACTGGAGCTGGTCCGTGCGCTCGTGGACCAGCAGGACCGCACTGGAGCGGCTCGAGCCGAGCACGTAGATCAAGAGAGCCAGCAGGAGGCTCACGATGATGCCGCCGAGCAGAATCTCCAATGCGTCCGAGTAGCCGAACACGCTGCTCGGGATCGCTGCAGAGTAGACCCGCACGTGCCATCCGTTGTGCAGGTCCACGATCGTCGACGCCGCTCCCTTAGGCCGGTGGCCCGCCTGGAAGGTGACGTCGGTGGTGCTCGACTTATAATTCATCGCCACCGACGTGCGCGAGTGTCCCGCCAAGGTCGACGAGAGGACGGCGCCGGGCACGATCTGCGTGCCGGTCCAGCCAATCAGGCTCGCTCGTCGCGCCGCCACCGTCGACAGATCGGTGCCGGCGCGGTAGATGGGCGCGCCCACCGCGAGGGCCGAGATGCCCGCGAGACTCTCGGGCGCGTAGATGGCCTCGCCGGTGTCGCGCGTCTTCAACAGGTCCGGGCCGAGATAGGTCTGGCAGAGGTCGAAGCCGGCGGGCAGTTTCGTCTGCACGATTCCCCGCCGGCCCACGTCGTACGTCAGCAGGCAGTAGAAGGGGCGTCGGCCCGGAGGGACGAGCACGTGCGGATCGGTGCCCGGCTGATAGAGCGACGGATTCGCTGCGGCGCGGGCCTGGAACGCGCTCAGTTGGGGCGCGGGCACCTGCGACACTTCGGTGATCGTCTGGACCTCGGGGTAGCGCTCGAAGGCGCGCACGTCGCGCACCCACGTCGCGAACTGCGCCTCGGTGGCGTGCTCGTTGCCAATGAAGAAGGCGCCGGCACTCGCGGAGAGATCCTGGAGGTGCAAGATGGCCGTCTGGAACGTCGAGGAGATCTGGAACGCCGTCGCCGTCGCAGTCTGGCGCGACCGAAGGGCGTCGTCGCGCGCGACCGAGAGCGAGCCCAGCACCGACCCCAGTGCGCCGACGGCGACCATGAGTGCCGCCATCGCGACCCAGACGGTCCGTCGCGGGCTCCGCGTCGCGGGACCTTGCTCGACGACGTCGCTCACGTCGCTCGCCGAGTCGCGAAGTGGCTTTGCCTCTGGACGGGTAGTCGACGTCCGCTCTGGTCGCATGCCACCGTACTCACACTCCCCAACCTACGCCCACGGTCGGTGTCGCCCGGTCCACTGCGGTCCCGCGATCGTTCCCTTCGGTCTAGGTGCAACGAGGCCAGGGTGACGTTCGCCCGTCGCGAGGGTCGTGCCCCGCGCATCGCTTGGCAACGCCGAGTGCGCTCAGCGCTTGGCGCGCTCGGTCCGGCGAACGACCGCACCGCCCGGCCGGTACGCCAGGTGGACCGCGCGCGGGGCGTCGAGGACGACGAAGTCGGCGCGCGCGCCGACTCCGAGATGTCCGACGTCGTCGCGGCGAAGGGCCCTCGCGCCGCCGCGCGTCGCGGCCCACAGCGCCTCGTCGAAGGTCATGGCCATCTCGCGCACCGCGAGGGCGATCACGAACCCCATGTTGGTCACGTAGGACGTGCCCGGGTTGCAGTCCGTGGCGAGGGCGACGACGACGCCGGCGTCGAGTAGGCGCCGGGCCGACGGGTAGGCCGAGCGGGTGGAGAACTCCGCGCCGGGCAGCAGCGTCGCCACGGTGCTCGACGCGGCGAGTTGGTGGACGTCGTCGTCGCGCACGAAGGTGCAGTGGTCGACGCTCGCAGCGTCGAGCTCGACGGCGAGCGCGACGCCCCCGGTGTCGCCCAGTTGGTTACCGTGCAGTCGCAGCTCCAGGCCGGCGTCGCGCGCGGCGAGCAGGATGGCGCGCGACTCGTCGACACTGAAGGCGCCCCGGTCGCAGAAGACGTCGGCCCAGCGGGCCTTCGGCGCGCAGGCGGTCATCATCGCGCCGGCCACCAGGTCGACGTAGCCGTCGCGGTCCTGTCCGAACTCCTCGGGCACCACGTGGGCGCCGAGGAAGGTGACCTCGTCGCTGAACTCACCGGCCACGTCGAGGAGACGGGCCTCCCCCTCGGTCGTCAGCTCGTAACCCGACTTGATCTCGACGGTCGTGACGCCGTTGGCGCGCAGGGCCGCGGCGCGCTGCGCGGTCGTCGCGCGCAGCTCGGCGGTCGAGGCGGCCCGGGTCGCCTCGACGGTACGGCCGATCCCGCCGCCATCGTAGTGCTGGCCGGCCATGCGGGCCTCGAACTCGTCGGAGCGCTCGCCGGCGAAGACGAGGTGGGTGTGCGAGTCGACGAAGCCGGGGATGACGGTGCCGTTCGCGGCGTCGAGGACCTCGTCGGCGTCGGGGGCCTCGTCGTCGGGCCCGACCCACAGCACGCGGCCGTCGTCGTGGACGAGCGCGGCGTCAAAGAGCCGTCCCATCACGCTGTGGTCGCCGAGCGACGAATCGTTGGTCGTCAGCTCGGCGATGTGGCGCACGACCCGCGTGGTCACGTCAACCTTCGCGCATGGGGATGCGCACACCACGCTGGGCCGCGGTCTCCTCGGCGACGTCGTAGCCGGCGTCGACGTGGCGGATGACGCCCATACCGGGGTCGTTGCGCAGCACCCGCGCGAGCTTCTGGCGCGCGAGGTCGGTACCGTCGGCGACGCAGACCTGCCCGGCGTGGATCGAACGGCCGATGCCGACGCCGCCGCCGTGGTGGATCGAGACCCACGAGGCGCCCGACGCGGTATTGACCAGCGCGTTCAGAAGCGGCCAGTCGGCGATGGCGTCCGAGCCGTCGAGCATGGACTCGGTCTCGCGGTACGGCGAGGCGACCGAGCCGCTGTCGAGGTGGTCGCGGCCGATGACGATCGGCGCCGACACCTCACCCGAGGCGACCAGGTCGTTGAAGGCCAGTCCGGCCCGGTCCCGCTCGCCGTAGCCCAGCCAGCAGATCCGCGCCGGCAGCCCCTCGAAGGCGACCAGGCTCTGGGCCTTGGTGATCCAGCGGTGCAGCGCCTCGTTCTCGGGGAAGAGCTCGAGCACCGCGGCGTCGGTGCGCGCGATGTCCTTCGGGTCGCCCGACAGCGCCACCCAGCGGAAGGGGCCCTTGCCCTCGCAGAAGAGCGGCCGGATGTAGGCCGGCACGAAGCCCGGGAAGTCGAAGGCTCGCCCGTAGCCGCCCAACTGGGCCTCGCCGCGGATCGAGTTGCCGTAGTCGAAGACCTCCGCGCCCTGGTCCATGAAGCCGACCATCGCCTCGACCTGCTTGGCCATCGACTCACGGGCCCGGTCGGTGAACTCCTCGGGCTTCTTGTCGGCGTAGTCGTGCCAGTCGCCGAGCGCAATGCCCTCGGGCAGGTAGCTGAGCGGGTCGTGGGCCGAGGTCTGATCAGTGACGATGTCCACCTCGACGCCCCGGGCCAGCAGTTCGGCGAAGATCGTGGCGGCGTTGCCGACGAGCCCGACCGAGAGGGCTCGGCGGTCCTTCTTGGCCGCGAGGACGCGACGCAGCGCCTCTTCGAGGTCGGCCGTCCACTCGTCGAGGTAGCGGTGCTCGACGCGGCGCTGCAGCCGACCGGGATCGACGTCGACGCACAGGCACACCCCGTCGTTCATCGTGACCGCCAGGGGCTGGGCGCCGCCCATCCCGCCGGCGCCGCCGGTCAGCGTGAGCGTGCCGGCGAGCGTGCCACCGAAGCGCTTCTTCGCGACCGCCGAGAAGGTCTCGTAGGTGCCCTGGAGTATCCCCTGGGTGCCGATGTAGATCCACGACCCGGCGGTCATCTGACCGTACATGGTGAGCCCGAGCGCCTCGAGGCGGCGGAACTCGGGCCAGGTGGCCCAGTCGCCCACGAGATT
>JAYSQJ010000016.1:0-2137 GCA_043721635.1 Acidimicrobiales bacterium
CGTTCGAAGTCGTCCAAGGCCGAGGTCGCCGCCGCGATGGAGTGGCTCGACTTCGTGGGGATCGCGCGACTGGCCGACCTCGAGGCCGGCGCCCTTTCCTACGGTCAACGCAAGCTCCTCGAGCTGGCCTACGTCCTGGTGGCCGACCCCGACGTGATCTTGCTCGATGAACCAGCCGGCGGGGTCAATCTCACGCTGATCAATCAGATCGCCGACAAGATCCGCGCGCTCAACAAGTCCGGCAAGACGTTCTTGATCGTCGAGCACAATATGGAGTTCGTGATGAACCTCTGCGACTGGGTCACGGTGATGCACCAGGGCACCAACCTGGTGGCGGGTGAGCCGGCCGCCGTTCGTGCCAACCCGCTCGTCCTCGACGCCTACTTGGGCGGCGACCTCGACGACGACGTCACCGAGGTCGTCGATGGCTGAGACCGCCCCGTTCCTGCGCTTCACGAACGTCATCGCGGGCTACGGTGGCGGCGACGTGTTGAAGGGCGTGGAGTTCGACGTGCCCGAAGGCGGCGTGTCGTGCATCGTCGGGCCGAACGGCTCGGGCAAGTCGACGTTGCTCAAGACGGTGAGCGGACTCGTCAAGCCGCGACTCGGCGAGATCTGGTTCAAGGGTGAGAATCTGGTGGGCCAGAGCCCCAAGGAGATCCTGCGCCTGGGGATTGTCCAGGTGCCCCAGAACCACAGCCTCTTTCGCGAGATGACGGTCGACGAGAACGTCGAGCTCGGGGCCTTCCTCGTCAAGGACCGCCGGGTCGTCGCGCAACGGATGGCGGCGATCCGTGCGATGTTTCCGATCGTGGCCGAACGGGCCAATGACAAGGCGGGCAGCCTCTCGGGCGGCCAGCAGCGCCTCGTCGAATTCGCGCGCTGCTTGATGCTCGAGCCAGACCTGGTGGTGCTCGACGAGCCCTCCATGGGGCTCGACCCCAAGACCCTCAAGACGATGTTTAACACCATCAAGATGATGAACTCAATGGGACGCACGGTGCTCTTGGTTGAGCAGAACGCCCGTCAGGCGTTGAAGATGAGCCACTTCGGGGTCGTGCTCGAGAACGGCAAGGTCCGCCTATCGGGCACCGGCACCGACGTGCTGAACAACCCCGAGATCGGGGCGCTCTACCTCGGTGGTTCGATCGAAGAGACCCGGCGCGCTAGTTAACTGGTGCCAGGAACGGTGGAAAGGAATGACAATGGGTGACGGCAACTCGCGAATCGGATGGGTGGGCTGCGGACGCATGGGCAGCGCCATGGCGAGTCGACTGGTCGTGGCCGGCCTCGACGTCACGGTGACCAACCGCACCCGCGCCAAGGCTGAGGTCCTCGGCGGGCTCGGTGCCACCGTCGTTGCCTCACCCCGGGACCTGGCCGACTGCGACGTCGTCTTCGTCATGGTGTCGGCCAACGCCGACCTGCTCGAGGTCACGACGGGCCGTGACGGTCTGCTGAGCGATCCGTCGGCGGCGCCGCGCATTATCGTCGACTGCTCGACGGTGTCGATCGAGACGTCGGGCGCCGTTCGCGAGGCCTGCGCGGCCCGGGGCGCGGAGTTCCTCGCCGCCCCGGTGAGCGGCAACCCCAAGGTCGTCGCCGCGGGAAAGCTCACTCTCGCTATCTCGGGCCCCCGGGAGGCCTTCGAAGCGGTCCGTCCGTATTTCACCCTGCTCGGCAATGGCGTGACCTACGTCGGGGACGGCGAGGTGGCGAGGCTCGTCAAGATCTGCCACAACATGATGCTCGGCATCGTGACCCAAGCCATGGCCGAGATCACGGTGCTCGCCGAGCGTGGCGGTGTCAAGCGCAGTTCGTGGCTCGAGTTTATGAACAACTCGGTGGTGGGCTCGATGTTCACTCGCTACAAGACGCCGGCCTTCGTGAACCTCGACTTTCGGCCCACGTTCACTCCCGTCCTGCTGCGCAAGGACTTCGACCTGGGCATGGCCGCCGCCCACGAGTTGGACGTCCCCATGCCCGTCTCGGCGCTGTGCACCGAGATCGTCAAGAGCGCAATCGGCGCGGGCTACGTCGACGACGACTTTGCCGTCTTGCTGCTCGAGGCCGCCCGCGGGGCGGGGTTGACGTTGGATCCGGAGAATATCGCGGTCGACGACGGATTGGGGGTCGC
>JAYSQJ010000017.1:0-12363 GCA_043721635.1 Acidimicrobiales bacterium
ACGAGACCGACTTGTTGGTCCATTACCTCGAGCGCCTCGCGCGCTACGACGTGCGCTACTCGCCCGACGTCGCTCGCCACGAGTACGCGCGCTACACGCTCCAGCCGGTGCTGATGCTCGTGGCCGCCTCGGTCTACGTCGAGCAAACCGAGCGGGGCGACGACATGTTCCTCGAGATGATCGGGCGCGGGGTGGCGGCCGCGTCGCGTTGGGACGCCCTCACAGAATTGGAGCGACATGCTGCTGGCCAGTGACGACTACCCGCTGCACCAGACGGTGCTGCCGATCGCCCACGTGATGGACGGGCACCCCAACGCCTACGACCGGTTCTGGTTCAACGGCTACACCGAGGACCTCTACTTCGCCCTCGCGCTCGGCCTCTACCCGAACCGCGGCGTCATCGACGCGGCCTTCTCGGTCGTCCAGGGGGGCCGCCAGTACTCGGTCTTCGCGAGCGACGCGCTTCTCGGCCGCCCGACCAGCGTCGGCCCGATCGAGATCGACATCGTCGAGCCGATGCGCGTCAACCGGATCGTCGTCGACGCCCCCGAGCAGGGCCTCGCCTGTGACCTCACCTACCGCCAGCGCGCCGCGACCAGCGAAGAACCCCGCCAGACCATGCACGACGGGCCGCGCATCTTCATGGACGTCACGCGCGCGACGCAGCTGGGGACCTGGAACGGCTGGCTCGAGACGCCGAACGGCCGCCTCGCGCTCGGAGAGGGCGTGCTCGGCACGAAGGACCGCTCGTGGGGCGTCCGACCGGTCGGCGAACCGCTGCCCGGTCCGAGCCCGCGCGCACCGCAGCTCTGCTTCTTCTGGGCACCGCTCCACTTCGACGACGGAGGCCTGCACTTCATGACCTTCGACGACGCCGAGGGCCACCCGATCAGCCGATCCGTCGTGCGGATGCCCCTCGTGGGCGAGACCCAGCGCGCCGAGGGATCGCTGCGAGTGACGATGGTGCCCGGGACGCGCTGGATGCGCGAGGCGGCAATGCTCGTGGACGACCAGGAAGTGGCGCTGACGCCGCTCCTGCGCTTCCAGATGCGCGGCGCGGGCTACTCGCACCCGCAGTTCGGACACGGACGCCGGCACCCCGCGCCGCTCGTCGCCGGCGAGGTGCTGAACCTCGACGAGCTCGACCCCCTGGAGTTCGCGAACGTCCACGTCCAGCACGTCGTGCGCGCACGCCGGGGCACCGAGGTCGGCATCGGCGTGCTCGAGCAGTTCGTGATCGGCCCGTACGGTCCGAGCGGTCTGACGGGGCTGCTGGACGGGGCTTAGCGCTGGTGGGTCGAGCACCAGTAGGTCGTGCGCCCGCCGATGGTCGCCGTGCGCATGGCCGACCCGTCCTTCGGACAGAAGCCACCGGGGAAGCGCGCGTCCATGTGGTCGCCCAGGTGTGAGCCGCCACGGCGCGCCAGGGTGCGCATGGTCTGGGTGAAGGCGCGATAGAGGCGTCTGCGCTGATCGGCACTGAGCAGTCCGGTCGGCGTGCGCGGGTCGATGCCGGCACGAAAGAGGATCTCGTCGCCCAGCAGGTTGCCCACCCCCGCGACGGCCGACTGGTCGAGCAGCCGGGCCTTGATCGCCGGCCCGTCGCCGCGCGTGACGGCGACGACCGAGTCGAACTGCCTTCGCGTGAGCGCCAACGCGTCGGGGCCGAGCTGGCGGAGGTCGGGGTCGAGCTCGAAGCGGCCGAGCCGACGGGGGTCGTGCAGTATCAGCTTTCGCCCGTCGTCGAACTCGAGGCCGCCGCGCACCCAGCCGGCCTTGTAGAGGTGCGGGCCGTAGAAGAGCCCGTCGATGCCGGCCTCGTCGTCGATCAGCAGCACGCCCGTCATGCCGAAGCGCACGCCGAGGGGAACGCCGTCAGTCTCGAGGACGAGCAGCTTGCCGCGCCGCGACGTACCGGTCACCGTGAGGCCCTTCACGGCCCTCGCCCACGCCGAAGGCGAGGTGAGCTTCTTCGCCGCGAACGCGTCGGCCCAGCCGCGCGTCACCACCGAGCCCACTACTCGGTCGGCCAACCGGCGATAGGACTCGACTTCGAGGATCTCGGGCACGCGGCGAGCGTACCGTTAAACGACGTCACGCCCTCGCTCACTAGGGTTATCCCATGGCACTCGACAAGCCGCAGTGGAAGGAACTCTTCAGCGAGGTGGTGACCTCGGGCCTGTGCACGGGATGCGCCGCGTGCGTCATCGCCTGTCCGCACCCGGTGCTCGACTACAACGCCGAGGGCGGCGTCTACCGGCCGTTCCACCTCGACATCGACGGCGGGCCCGAGGACTGCACCCACGGTCAGAGGGGCTGCACCATGTGCACGCGGGCCTGTCCGCGGTTCCGCAACTGGGAGTCCGAGATCGACCTCCACAAGTTCGCCCGCGAGCGCACCGACGACGAGGTCTACGGGATCGGCGACGTGCTGCTGGCGCGAGCGAGCGACCCCGAGCTCGTCGAGAACGGCCAGGACGGCGGGTTCGTCTCGGCGCTGCTCATCTACGCCCTCGAGAACGACGTCATCGACGCGGCGCTCGTCAGCGGTCTCGAGGGCGACGGATCGACGTGGCGCGCCAAGCCCCGCGTGGCGCGCAACCGCGCCGACGTGCTCGACACCGCCAAGTCGCGCTACACCTACAGCGCCAACCTGCTCGCCTACCCCGAGGCGGCCGAGGGCGGCGCCGAACGCATCGCCGTCGTGGGAATGGGCTGTATGACCTCGGCCCCCGGTGCCATGCAGACCCGAAAGGCCGGCAAGATCGCGCGCCGGCTGAGCCTGACTATTGGCCTGCTCTGCTCCAAGACCTTCGACGACTCGATCTTCGAAGAGCTCTTCGAGGCGAAGTACGCAATCAAGCGCGCCGACATCATGAAGATGAACATCAAGGGCGTCTTCCAGATCTGGACCCACGACGGCCACCTGCACGAGGTGCCCCTGAAGGAGGCCCACGCCTACACCCGCGAGGGCTGCCGGCAGTGCCCCGACTTCGCCGCCGAGCACGCCGACATCTCCACGGGCGGCATCGGCGCCTACGGCGACTGGACCCTCGTTATCGTGCGCACCGACAAGGGCCGCGAGCTGATGAGCGCGCTGAAGGAACACGGTCTCATCGAGACCCGCCCCGGCGACGACGACCCGGGCGCGGTCGCCTTGTTGCACAAATTGGCCCTCGTCTCGCGAAAGCGCTGGCCGCAGAGCGCGACGCCGGGACCCCGGAGCATCCCCCTGACCTCGAACTAGACGACCGTTAGCATCGAATCATGGCGTCGACCCCCACCTTCACCACGGTCCTGCTGGTGCGACACGGCGCCACCGCGACGACCGGCACGGTCCTGCCGGGCCGCGCACCGGGCCTGCACCTCTCCGAGCGGGGTGCGGGTCAGGCTCAGGGCACCGCCGAGCGCCTCGCCGAGCTCGCCCGAAAGCCCTCGGCCCTCTACGTCTCGCCGCTCGAGCGGGCCCGCGAGACGGCCGCGCCCATCGCCAAGGTCCTACGCCTGCGCCCGGTCCTGGAGCGGGGCCTGCTCGAGTGCGACTTCGGCACGTGGACGGGCAAGCGCCTGAGCACCCTGCGGCGCCGGTCGGACTGGCGCGCGGTGCAGCACGCGCCGAGCACGTTCCGTTTCCCCGAGGGCGAGTCCTTCACCGAGATGCAGCTGCGGATCTGGACGACGCTCGAGCGCCTCGCGCGCAAGCACCGCAACCGGACCATCGTCGTCGTGAGCCACGCCGACCCGATCAAGGCCGCCGTCACCTACGCCCAGGGCGTGCCCCTCGACCTCTTCCAGCGCACGGTGATCTCGACCTGCTCGGTGAGCGCCATCTCGTTCACCGACTCGACCCCGGTCGTGCTGTGCGTGAACAGCACGGGGACCCTGAAGGACCTGGCGCCCTCGTGAACTACGTCTTCGCCCAACCGGACCGGGTGATGGTGGGGGTGCGCGGCGAGGTGGGCAGCCGGCTCTTCCTGCTCCAGGCGCGCGAGGGCAAGCGCCTCGTGATCGTGAAGTGCGAGAAGACCCAACTGGCGGCCCTCGCGCTCTGGCTGAGCCAGGTCGTCGCCGAGCTCGGCCGCCCCGGCCACCTGCCCGAGGACCTCTCCCTCGAGCCCGAGTACGAGGTCGACTTCGTGGCGGGCGAGATCGCCGTCGCGCTCGACGGGGAGGGTCAGTCCATCGAGGTCACCTTCGAGTCGCTCGAGGAGCACAACGACGACACCCTGGTCCTCACGCTGAGTCGCGAGTGGGCCGGCGGCCTCGCGATCGCCATCGCGCGCCTCGTCGAGGCGGGCCGTGCGCCCTGCCCGCTCTGCGGCGGGCCCCTCGACCCCAAGGGTCACGACTGTCCGCGCACGAACGGTCATCGTCCTCCGATCCGTTAGCGACGATGAACCGCGAACAACAGTGCACGTTGCTCCGTCACGGGGTGATCGCCGTCGAGGGACGCGTCGCGGGGTCGTCGAACCAGGCGCTGCTCGTCACCGTCACCCTCGACGGCGTCGAGGCGTTCGCCTGCTACAAGGCCGAGGCCGGCGAGCGGCCGCTCTGGGACTTCCCCGACGGACTCTGGCGCCGCGAGGTTGCCGCCTACGAGCTCGACGTGGCGCTCGGCACCGACCTGGTGCCCGCGACGATCGGTCGCGACGACGGGCCCTTCGGGATCGGATCGCTGCAGTGGTGGGTCGACGACAACCTGGAGGACCACTACTTCACGCTGCGCGAGAATCCCGCCTTCCACCACTGGTTCGCCGAGCTGGCGGCCTTCGACGTCGTCGCCAACAACGCCGACCGCAAGGCCGGCCACGTGATCTTCGACGGGGAGCGCTGCTGGGCGATCGACAACGGCCTGTGCTTCCACGAGCAGGACAAGCTGCGCACGGTCATCTGGGAGTACGCCGGGCTCGAGGTCGATGAGCACCTGCTCGAGCGCGTAGCTCGCTTCGCCCGGGGTGAGACCGGCCACGTCGGCGACTGGCTGACGCCCGGCGAGCTGGCACTCGCCCAGATGCGCGCGCACGGTCTGGCCGAGAACGCCTCCTACCCCACTCCCGACCACGGATCGGACTGGCCGCCGTATCCCTGGCCCCTCATTTAGGGCCAGCTGCCGCCACGGGGTTGAGAATAGGAGGCCCGCAGTTCGCTGGGTCGCCACTGATGATTACTGGAGCTTCGGATTCTGGTGGCATCGAACCATCTTCATCGGACAACGATCAATCACTAAAAGGGCCCTTCGGAATTCCGTCAGGAGGGATGCGCCTACGTAGTTTGAACGTACTGTCTCAGGGCCCTCCGAATGGCGTCCGACACGCTGATAGCTTGTTCTGAAGCTCGTAGAATTAAGTCGCGCTTCAGCTCGGTGTCGAGTCGAACTGACTCGACTGTCGAGGGGCTGGTCCCCAGAGATGGTCGACCACCGCGACGTCGGATAATTTCCTCAACGTCGTAACCCGTTTCAGATTCCTTCACCATTTCATTGATGTTCGCTGGCGGCTTCTTCATTGGCTCTTCATCCCCTCTGGCAACAATGGTTCATATTTCGTGCGCATCTTCATCGCGTGGATAACTATCGGACCACTTGAATCGTCCAAAATCACAATCTCCAAGAAGTCGCCAAAAGTTCCTGGTCCAAGGGCCAAATAGCGTGTCGGGTCCTCGCCCACCTCCTCAACAACCACCGCGAATCGAATGCCGTGAAGTATGTCGTCGAATTCGATCCCACGCTTGAAGGCCGTCGGCGACATCTCCACTTAGGTATTGCACTACAAAACCCATCAATCTACAACCGAACTCGCTGAATACCCCGCCAGGATCCGAAGATCCAACAATCCCTCTGACGTGATCCAAGGCGCTTCTCGCGAAGCTAGATTGCCGGCTCATCGATCAACGGCAGCAATCATCGCGACAATCGCGGGGTTCGCGTGGACCGGCACCAGTGTCGCCGAGGGGTTATCGCTGGCCCACAGCCGCAATAGTTGGTCGGCGAACGCCTGACCAATCTCACGCACGCCCGTGAAGTCCAATGCAACGACATCGAAACCTTCCAAGTTTGTACCAATCCGCCTGGCCTCGGTACGCGAAACGAAATCGCCCTCGCGAAAGAGTCCGACTCGGATGGAGGTCTTGTTGAATCGACGGGTCACTGGATCGGAGCTTTCGTCGTGCACCTGCTTGGGCGTCACCGTGATGTCCCTTCGAACCTCGCGTCGAACTATCGTGCCCACTCGTGCACGGTCCAGCCAGCCCAACGCACCGTCGTCGATCTCGTGATCGACCCGGCTTTCCGGGTGCCGTCCCCGCGCACGACATGGCGGTCATTCCAGACTCAATTGCCCGAGAACGGGCCTAGAGCAACGGGACCAGTTCCCCCTCAAGTTCGGGTACGCCCGACTCGAGCAGGGCGAAGGTGAGCACGGCCCCGACCCCGAAGAATCCCGCGGCCCACCAGAAGGCGACGGTGTAGCCGTGCAGGGTGGCGTGGATCTGAGCGAGCACCCCGGCGCGGGTGTTCTTGTCCAGTTGGGCCGGCAGGGCGCTCACGGCTCGCACGGTGACCGACACCGCGATGGTGTTGAGCAGTGCCGTGCCGACGGACCCGCCGATCTGCTGGGTCGTGTTGACGAGGGCCGACGCCGCGCCAGCGTCCTTCCTCTCGATGCCCGCGGTCGCGCTCGCGAAGGCGGGGGCCAGGATCATCCCGAGCCCGAGCCCGGTGACGACCAGCCCGGGCAGGACGTGGCCGAGGTAGTCCGCGCTCGGAGTCAGCTTGGTGAAGAGCACCATGCCCAACATCCCGAGCAGCATGCCGGTGGGCACGAGCGGCCGGGGACCGACCATCGCCAGCAGGCGCGCGCTCGCGACGAAGGCCGAGAGGGCCAGCGCCACGACCATCGGCAGGAAGGCGACCCCGGTGCGCAGCGGCGAGTAGCCGATCGTGCTCTGCAGGTAGTAGGCGAGGAAGAGCGAGACCGCGAAGATACCGATGTTCGTGATGAACAGGGCCAGCAGCGAGCCGCCGCGCACCCGGTTGATGAGGAGGCGCAGCGGCAGTAATGGTGAGGTGGCGCGGTGCTGCCACTGGGTGAAGAGGGCGAGCAGTGCCACTCCGATGACCAGGCTGCCCCAGGTCAGCCCGTCGGACCAGCTGGTCGTCACCGCGTGGCCGAGGCCGTAGACGAGGAAGAACAACCCGCCGCTGCCCAGCACCGCCCCGAGCGCGTCGAGGTGCGTGTGGTGCTCGCGCCTACCGCCGGGCACGAACAGCGCCACACCGACGAGCGCCAATCCGGCGAAGACCAGGTTGATGAAGAGGCACCAGCGCCACGAGGCCCACTGAGTGAGGAACCCGCCGAGCAGCAGTCCGGTCGCCGCACCCGAACCGGCGATCGCGCCGTAGATCGAGAAGGCCTTGGCCCGCTCCCTGGGATCATCGAACATGGTCGTCAGCGCCGCCAGCGCCGCGGGCGCCAGCAGTGCGCCGAAGACGCCCTGGACGGCGCGTGCGGTGACGAGGACCGCGAAGCTGTGGGCGAAGCCGCCCAAGGCCGAGGCGAGGGCGAAGCCAACGAGTCCGACGTAGAGGGCGTTGCGTCGGCCCCACAGGTCGCTGAGGCGCCCCCCGAGCAGCATCAGCGACCCGAAGGCGAGGGCGTAGGCCGTGATGAGCCACTGGCGGTTCGCCGAGGAAACGTGGAGGTCGAACTGGGCGCGCGGCAGCGCGATGTTGATCACCGTGGCGTCGAGGGCCACCATGAGGGCCGTGACGCTGAGCGCGCTGAGGGCCCACCAGCGATGGGCGTCGACGGTCGCGGGGCTACTCATAGTGGTCTCCCCAGCCTAAGGAGCGCGGCGTCGCCGGCGCTGCACCGGATTGGCGCCCCGGGAAATCGTCGCCCCAGGCTCCAGGACGGACGCGTAACGCTAACCGCGGGCCTTCAGGGCCGCAATGAGGGCCGGCAGCACCTTGTGCACGTCGCCCACGACCCCGAAGTCCGCAATCTGGAAGATCGGGGCGTCGGGGTCCTTGTTGATCGCCACGATGTTCTTCGAGCCCTTCATGCCGACCATGTGCTGGGTCGCGCCCGAGATGCCACAGGCGATGTAGACGGTGGGCTTGACGGTCTTGCCGGTTTGGCCGACCTGATGACTGTAGGGGACCCAACCGGCGTCGACGATGGCGCGACTCGCGCCGGGCGCGCCGTGGAGCAGTTTGGCCGTCTCCTCGATCAGGGCGTACTTGTCGGCCTCGCCGAGGCCCCGACCTCCCGAGACCACGACGGCGGCCTCTTCGAGTTTGGGACCGGTGCGCTCCTCGACGTGACTCTTGGTGATCGTCGCGCCGCCCTCTGCGCCGAGGTCCCCGATCGGGGCCGCGACGACCGCGGCGCTGGCCCCGGCGCTCGGCTCAGCGACGAAGGACTTCGCGCGCACGATAATGATGCCGGGGCCCTCACCGGTGAAGCGGGCCGTCACGGTCTGGGCGCCGCCGAAGACCGGGTGCTCGGTGACGAGGCCGTCCTCGTCGGCGATGCCGGTCACGTTGGTCAGCACCGGCCGGTCGAGGCGGGCCGAGAGCCGTCCGGCGATGTCGCGCCCGTCGTAGCTGTTGGGCACCAGTACCGCGTCGGGGGCGCCGTGGGCCGATACCAGCGCACCGATCGCCGAGGCGACCGGCACGCCCGGCAGGGCGCCGTTCAGCGCGCCGACGTCGTAGAGGGTCGTGGCGCCGTACTCGCCAGCGATCGCGGCCGCCTGAGCGCCGTCCTCGCCCCAGGTGATCGCCGCGACGGTCGTGGCGAGCGTGCGCGCGTGCGAGAGCAGTTCGAGTGAGGTGGTGGTGAGCGAGCCGTTCGACGGCTCGACGACGACCCAGATGGTGGCGACGGTCATGTCAATCTCTCCTAGAGGACCTTGATGGATTCGAGGAAGGCGACGATCTTCTCGGCGCCGTCGCCGTCATCGACGTGTTTCTCGCCGGCCGAACGGGCCTCGGAGGCGACGACGTCGATGATGACCTGACGTGCGCCGGCGACGCCGACCTCATTGCTGAGTCCCAGGTCGGCGACCGAGAGGACCTCGAGGGGCTTGGACTTCGCGGCCATGATGCCCTTGAACGAGGCGTACCGGGGCTCGACGACGCCGGCCGTGACGGTCACGAGGGCCGGCAGGGGCGCGGTCACCTCGTCGTAGCCGGACTCGGTCTGGCGCTCGACCTTCACCGTCGCGCCGTCGACGGCCACCGACTTGGCGAAGGTGATCGAGGGAAGTCCCAGCAGCTCGGCCACCTGGACCGGCGTCGTGCCGGTGTAGCCGTCGGACGACTCGGTGGCGCAGAGCACGAGGTCGGGGCTGATGCGACCGATGACGGCGGCGAGCACCTTGGCGGTGCCGAGAGCGTCGGTGCCGCGCAGCGACTCGTCGCTCACGATGACGGCCTTCGCGGCGCCCATGGCGAGCGCGTTACGCAGTCCCGCGACGTCGGCGGCCGAGCCCATCGAGACGACGGTGACCTCGCCGGCGCCGGCCTTGTCGACCAGTTGGAGGGCCATCTCGACACCGTAGGTGTCAGCCTCGTCGAGGATCAGCTTGCCCGATCGGTCGAGGTTGTGCGAGGCGTCGAGGGACTGGGGCGCGGCCGGGTCGGGGATCTGTTTTACGCAGACGACGATGTTCATGGGGAACAATCTAGGTCATCGCCCACCGGTGCCCGCTAGGGACCTTTAGCCCAATAACTCCATCGCGAGCGCCGGATCGTCGGTGATCACGGAGCAAACACCCAGCTCGGCCATGGCCCGCAGGTCCGCCGGCCGATTGACGGTCCACACGTTGAGGTCGAGCCCCAAAAGGTGGGCTCGGGCGACGACCTCACCGGTCACGGCGCCGAAGTGGGGGTTGAGCGCGCTCAGTCCGGCCTCGTGGGCCGAGACGAGGGCGTCCAGAGGGTCGACGTCCCACGTCAGCCAGCCGACGGGGATCGTGGGGTCCAGGTGGCGCACGACCACGCACGTGGGCAGGTCGAAGCACGAGATGATGACGAACGGCGACGCGGCGACGCGGTGGATGAGGTCCACCACCCGGCGCGCGAAGTCGCCGGTATCGTCGTAGCTGGGCTCGGAGGGGTGGCGGATGTTCTTGATCTCGACGTTCACCCACACGGTTTCCAGGGCCTCCAAGGCCTCCTCCAGGGTCGCTACGTAGTCGGGCAGCGCCTCTCGAAGGGTCTCGGCGACGACCAGGCCAGCGACGGCCGGGTCGTGGTGGACCACGAGCGCCCCGTCGAGGGTCGCGCGCACGTCCAATTCGACCCCGTCGACGCCCAGCGCCACGGCGGCCCGGAAGGCCGCGAGGGTGTTCTCACGCTCGACCTCGTGCAGCCCCCGGTGCGCGAAGATCTCGACCATGTCGCGATCATGGCAGGTGAGAGGGTCCGTGGAAGTGTCGACGAAATGATATTTGTGGAAACTGCCCTTGTATTCTGAGCGAAAATTCAGTAAAATTTTCTTTTCGCCACAGGTATTTCGTCACTCGCGTGACCTCGATTTACCCCCCAATCGAAGGAATTTGCATGTCGTTGATCTGGAACCGTACCCACGCGTGGGACGACGCCGACTGGCGCTCGAACGCCGCGTGTCGTGACACCGAGCCCGAGTTGTTCTTCCCCATCGGGACGACCGGAATGGCCACCGACCAGATCGAGTCGGCCAAGCGCGTCTGCTGCAACTGCGACGCCGCCAAGTTCTGCCTCGAGTTCGCGCTCGCGACGAACCAGGAGTCCGGCGTGTGGGGTGGCACGACCGAGGACGAGCGCCGCAAGCTGCGCAAGCAGTGGCTGGCCGCTCGCCGTCGCGCGACGTCAAACTAAGGACGTGCGGTCATCGGGACCGCGACCCTGACGAACGTCCCGCCACCCTTGGCGTAGTCGACGCTCTCCATCTCGATGGTCCCGTGCAACTGCGCGCGGATCAGATCGCGCACAATCGAGAGGCCGAGGCTCGTCGGCACCTCCAGTGAGAAGTCGGCCCCGAGTCCGCGGCCGTTGTCGCGGATCTCGGCGATGGCGTTGTCGTCCTCGCGGTAGAGATTGAGCGTCACCACTCCGACGTGATCGTTCTGGACCCCCCCGAAGTCGGTGAAGGCGTGCTCCACGGCGTTGGTCAGCAGTTCGGCGAGCGCCACGGCGAGGGGCGTGGCGAGGTCCGTCGACAAGGTGCCGAGCTCGCCGTTCACCACAATCTCGACGGGGTGCAGCGCCAACACCGTGTCCTCGACCAGCAGCACCAGGGAGCGGACGATCTCGTCGAAGACGACCTCCTCGCCCGGTTCACGCGAGAGCACCTCGTGCACGACCGCGATCGAACGCACCCGTCGCTCGGCCTCGCCTAACGCGATGCGCGTCTCGGGCTCGTTGCTCCGCCGGGCCTGGAGGCGCAGGAGCGACGAGATTGTCTGCAGGTTGTTCTTCACCCGGTGATGGACCTCGCGCACGGCCGCTTCCTTGTTCAGTACCAGCCGGTTCAACTGGCGCAGATCCGAGACGTCGCGCAGCAGGGTCACGACGCCGCTCACGTGGCCGTGTTCGACCAGCGGCACGCAGTGAAAGAGGATGGCCACGTCGTGGCCGCGGTCGATCTCCTCCATCGCCGGGATGGCGAACTCGAGGGACCGCTCCACGACGCGCACGCGCACGCCGAGCTCTTCGAGGGTGTGGCCCTCGGCCGGGGCGTAGATGCCGAGGCGGTGCATGGCGTTCGTGGCGTTGGGCGTCGCGAACTCGACCTTCGCTTGGGCGTCGATCAAAATGATCCCGTCGCCGACGCGCGGCAGGCCAGGGCCGGCGACGCTGTCCTCACGAAACGGGAACGTCGAGTCGGCGACCATGGAGCACAGGCGCTCGAAGATCGACAGGTAGGCCTGCTCGTAGAGCGAGGCCGGTCCCCGCAGAGGTCCCTGGAGGCGGACCATCATCGCCACGATCTGACCGTTGCAGCGCACCGGTACGCACCAGATCGGGATCACGTCGTCGACGCTCTCGACCCGGGACTGGCCGACGATGCGCTCGCCGCTCTCGAAGGCGAGGCGCACGAGGGGCCACGCGTCAGAGCTCTGGAGGGTGCCTACGAGGTCGTCGTTGATCAGGGTCGAGCGGTTGTTCGGACGCATCTGGCCCAGCACCACGAAGTTCGGCGCACCGTGGTTCGTCGGCCCGTCCACGAGGGCCATGAGCAGCATGTCCGAGAACGAGAGGTCCGACAGGAGTGACCACGACGCGGTCAGGCGCAACAGGTGGTCGACGGTGGGCTCGTCGAGGGCCGTGCGTTGCGAGGCCAGTTCGACGAGGGTGGCCACTAGGACGCCCGCAGT
>JAYSQJ010000018.1:0-8702 GCA_043721635.1 Acidimicrobiales bacterium
CCGCCGCGAAGGCCCACGCCGCGAAGTGGTCGATGGCGTCACTGATGGACGCCTACGAGGGGCTCTACGCGGTGGCGCGCGAACGCTTCGAAACCGACCAGTAGCCTTGACCCGTGGCCACCAAGCAACGCTCCCGTTCACGCCGGTCCGGCCCGTCTAGGGACCGTGCTCCGCGCTACGTCGCGCCCGTGCTCGACCCGACCTGGCAGAGCCCCTACGCCCCCTCCAGCGACGAGAAGCACGCCAACCACCGCGCGGTGCGGGTCTTCGCCCTGCGCAAGAAGCTCCCCCTCACCGTCGCGGTCGGCGTCGTCGCGCTGGCCCTCGTCATCGCCGTCGTGGTGTCGCCGTGGATGGCGCTACTGGGCGTCGCGATCGCGGTCCTCTACGCGTGGGACCTGCGCCGGGCGCTCGTGCGTTACGAGCGACGGGGCCGCCTGCTCGGGAACCTCATGCTCGACCAGTTCAAGGCCGGGGGCACCGCGACGCACCGCCTACGCCTCACGACCGTGCTCGACCGGTTAGCGGCGACTTTCGGCGTCGATACGGTCACGACGTTCGTCGTCGAGGACCCCGGCTACAACGCGGCGCTCGTGCCCAACGGTCCCGGTTACTCGCTGTTCGTGACGAGCGCAATGATGGCCGACTTCGAGCTCATCGAGCTCGAGGGCGTCGTCGCGCACTGCCTGGCGCGCCACCGCCTCGGTCTGCTCACGCGCCAGAGCGTCGCGGCCGTGTCGAACCTCAGTGACGACGCCCGGCGCACGCTCGCTGGCACCGGCACCGCGTACCGGGCCGACGAGGTCGCCGCCGCCGCCATCCGCTACCCCCTCGGGATCGCCGGGGCGCTGCGCAAGTGCGAGCACCAGGTGACGGCGCCGGCCTCGTTCTTCGCCTCGGCGACCTACGCCCAGTGGCGCTGGATCTGGTTCGACGTCTGGGCCGATCGACGTGAATCGGACCTGGCGGACCTCGACGACGTCGAGCTGCGCGCCCTCGCCCTCGAGGAGTGGTAATCGCGGTAGCCAGTTAGGCTGACGGCATGAGTTCTTCGCACGACCCCTCGACCATCGGGTCCGCGCTGGTGAAGCGCGGGCTCGCCGACATGCTGCGCGGCGGCGTCATCATGGACGTCGTCAACCCCGAGCAGGCCAAGATCGCCGAGGACGCCGGTGCCGTGGCGGTGATGGCCCTCGAACGGGTCCCCTCGGACATCCGACGCGACGGCGGCGTCGCCCGGATGAGCGACCCCCAGATGATCCAGGCGATCCAAGCGACCGTCACGATCCCGGTGATGGCCAAGGCCCGAATCGGCCACTTCGCCGAGGCCCAGATCCTCCAGGCCCTCGACGTCGACTACATCGACGAGTCCGAGGTCCTGACCCCGGCCGACGAGGAGAACCACATCGACAAGTGGGCCTTCACGGTGCCGTTCGTGTGCGGCGCCACCAACCTTGGCGAGGCGCTGCGTCGCATCGGCGAGGGGGCGTGCCTGATCCGCTCGAAGGGCGAGGCCGGCACCGGCAACGTCGTCGAGGCCGTACGGCACCTGCGAACCATCAACGCCCAGATGCGACGGCTCGCGAGCGCCGACACCTCGGAGTTGTTCTCCCTGGCGAAGGACCTCGGCGCGCCATTGCCCCTCGTCCAAGAGATCGCCCGAACCGGCAAGCTGCCCGTCCCGCTCTTTTGCGCGGGCGGAATCTCGACGCCGGCCGACGCCTCGCTCGTCTTGCAGCTCGGCGCCGAGGCCGTGTTCGTCGGATCGGGCATCTTCAAGAGCGACGACCCCGTGCGCATGGCCGAGGCGATCGTCGAAGCGACGACCCACTACCTCGACGCCAGCGCCGTGGCCAAGGTCTCCACCGGCCTCGGAGCCGCGATGAAGGGCCTCGAGACCGCTTCACTGGAACAGCGACTCGCCGAGCGCGGTTGGTAGTGCGCCGCGTCGGCGTGCTCGCCCTGCAGGGTGACGTGCGCGAGCACACCGCGATGCTCGAATCGATCGGCGCCGAGGCCGTGGCCGTTCGTCGGGCCGAGCAGCTGGACGATCTGGACGGCCTGGTCTTGCCGGGCGGCGAGTCGACGACCATGGCGCGCCTCCTCACCACGTCGGGGATCCGGCCGGTGCTGGCGGCGAAGCTCGAGGAGGGCTTCAACGTCTTTGGCACCTGCGCGGGACTGATCCTGCTCAGCTCCTCCATCCTTGACGGGCGCAGCGACCAGTGGAGCTTCGCGGCGCTGCCGGTCGGGGTGCGCCGCAACGGCTACGGGCGCCAGATCGCGAGCTTCGAAACGCCCGTTGAAGTTGAGGGCCTCGGGACCGTGCCGGGTGTCTTCATACGCGCGCCCAAGATAGAAACGTGGGGGAGCGACGTCACGGTGCTCGCCGTGCACGACCACGGCGACGGGGACCATCCGGTACTGGTGCGCTGTGGCCCGGTCTGGGGCTGTTCCTTCCACCCCGAACTGACCAACGACGACCGCATCCACCGACTCTTCGTTGAGTCGCTGTGAAAATTCGGTACGCTGCTTAGGCCCAGTGGGGCAGGAGGAACAATGTCCGGCCATTCGAAGTGGGCAACGACCAAGCACCGCAAGGGTGCCAAGGACAGCGCCCGAGCCAAGGTCTTCGCCAAGCTCATCCGTCAGGTGGAAGTGGCCGCCCGTGAGGGTGGCAGCGACCTCAACACCAACGCCTCGCTGCGCACGATGTACCAGAAGGCCCGAGAGGCCTCGGTGCCGCTCGATACGATCGAGCGCGCAATCAAGCGCGGCACCGGTGAACTCGAGGGCGTGCGCTACGAGGCGATCAGCTACGAGGGCTACGGCCCCGACGGCGTCGCCGTCATCGTCGAGACCCTGACCGACAACCGCAACCGCACCAGCGCCGAGATCAAGCACGTCTTCGCCCGCAACGGCGGTACGATCGCCGAGCCCGGGGCGGTCTCGTGGCAGTTCGACCGCAAGGGGATCATCGAGGTGAAGGGGCCGGTCGACGAGGACCAGCTACTCGAGTGGGTGATGGAAGCCGGCGGCGAGAACTTCGAGGCGAACGGGGCCGACTACACCGTCACGACCGAGCCCCACGACGTGGGCAAGGTGCGCGACGCCCTCGAGGCCTTCGGCGCCAAAGTGCTCTCGGCCGAGCTGACCCTGGTCGCGCAGAACACCATCCCGGTCGAGACCGAGTCCGAGGCGAAGAAGATCCTGCGCCTGATGGACGCCATCGATGACCACGACGACGTCCAGAACGTCTATTCGAACTTCGACATCCCCGACAGGATGCTGGCCGCCTACGAGGGTTGAAGTCCACTTCTAGGCCCCTCGAGGGCATTAGCATCGAACATATGTTCGTACTCGGGATCGACCCCGGACTCACGAGGTGTGGCTACGGCCTGGTGGAGGGCTCATTCCTCGGCGTCGAGTCGTTCCGGGCCGTGCGTGCCGGCACCATTGAGACCGATCACGAGACCGCGGTGGAACTGCGCCTCGGCCAGATCCTCGTGGAGTTGCGACAACTCCTCGAGGAGACCAAGCCCGACGCCGTCGTCGTCGAGCGGGTCTTCTACCAGCGCAACGCCAAGACGGCCATACCGGTGGCCCAGGCCAGCGGCGTGGCGGTCGCCCTCGCGGCCGCGATCGATCTGCCGGTGCGCCAGTTCAACGCCCAGGAAGTGAAGCTGGCCGTCACGGGCTACGGCGCCGCCAGCAAGGTCCAGGTCCAGGGGATGGTCGCGCGCCTGTGCGGACTGGCCGAGGTCCCCAAGCCGGCCGACGCCGCCGACGCCCTGGCGCTCGCCATCACCTACTTCATGGTGGTGCGCAGCGAGGCTAAGTATCCCGTGCCGAGCCCCGCATGATCGGTTGGCTGCACGGGACGATCCTGCACCACCACGCCAGCGGCGCCGTGGTGCTCGACGTCCACGGCGTGGGCTACGAGGTGCACGTCGCGTCCTTCGACGAGTACCGGATTGGTGACGTCGTCGAACTGTTCGTCTACACGGTCGTGCGCGCCGACGCGATCCTCCTCTACGGATTTTCCTCCTACGAGGACCGCGAGTTCTTCGAGCTGCTGCTCGCGACGCCCGGCGTCGGTCCCTCGACGGCGCTCGCCGCGCTGCGCACGATGACCACGGGAGAGCTGGCGACCGCGATCGAGAACGACGACGCGAAGCTCGTCGCCACGATTCCCGGCATCGGCGCCAAGACCGCGAGCCGGATCGTGCTCGAGCTGAAGGGCAAGGTCATGGTGCCGGGCACCTACGTCGTGCTGGCGACCACCAAGCTGGAGAACGACGCCATCGAGGATGCCCTGCGAGGACTGGGCTACACCACCCAGGAGGTCCGTCAAGGCCTGGCTGGCGTCACGCTGCCCGACGACGAGTCGGCGGCGCTGCGTCAGGCGCTCTCGCTCTTGAGGCGACGATGAGCCGACACGAGATCGACGTCGAGCAGCTGTCACGCGGCATCGTGGCCCCGGTCGCCGACGAACAAGAGCGCCGCGCCGAGGTGTCGCTGCGACCGAGCACCTTGGCCGAATTCATTGGCCAGCCCGAACTGGTGCGACACCTCGAGATCGTGCTCGGATCGGCTCGGGCCCGCAACCAGACGGCCGACCACCTGCTCTTCGCCGGCCCTCCGGGCCTGGGCAAGACGTCGCTCGCCAGCATCGTCGCTAGCGAGATGGGAGCGGGTTTTCGTATCACTTCCGGTCCGGTTTTGTCGCGCCCGGGGGACCTCGCGGCGCTGCTCACCGACCTGCAGGACGGCGACGTGCTCTTCGTCGACGAGATCCATCGCCTGAGCCGCGCCGTCGAGGAGGTGCTCTACCCGGCGATGGAGGATCGCCGTCTCGACGTGATGATCGGGCGGGGTCCGTCGGCGCGCGCGATCCGCCTCGACCTGCCCAACTTCACCCTCGTCGGGGCGACCACCCGCACGGGCCTGGTCGCCGCGCCCCTGCGTGACCGGTTCGGTTTCGTTGGTCAGCTCGATCTCTACGACGTCGACGAACTGTCCGTGATCGTCACCCGCTCGGCCGCACTGCTGGAGGTGAAGCTCGCGGGCATCGCCGCCAAGATCATCGCCGGGCGCAGTCGCGGCACGCCCAGGATTGCGAACCGACTGCTGCGCCGGGTCCGCGACTTCGCGGCCGTGGGGGGATACCGGATCGTCGACGAGTCGGTCGCCGTCGAGGCGTTGGCGCTCTTCGGGGTCGACGAGTACGGGCTCGACAAGATCGACCGGCGGATCCTCACACTGCTCTGCCAGCAGTTCGCGCACCAGCCGGTGGGGCTCTCGACGCTGGCCCACGCCTGCGGGGAGGAGACCTCCACGATCGAGGAGGCGTACGAGCCGTATTTACTGCGCGAAGGGCTGCTCATCCGCACCCCGCGCGGACGGGTCGCCACGGAGCGGGCGTTCCATCACCTGGGAATCACGCCGCGCGGCGGGGGACTGGTCTAGGGAGCGGCGTTCCAGCGAGTAAGGTTTCTTGGGTCTATTGACGGAGGAACTACATATGTTGTTGGCCAAGGCGGGCGGCGGAACTTCGTCGATTCTCATTATCTACGTCATTGTTTTCGGGGCCCTGTACTTCTTCTACCTTCGCCCCCGCTCCAAGAAGCAAAAGGCGGCCCGTTCCGAGGCGCGCAAGGTTGAGGTCGGCGAGCGGGCCCAGACCATCGGCGGCTTCGTGGGTACCGTCATCTCGATCGACGGTGGCCTGGTGACGTTGCGTGGCGCGAGTGGCGTCGAGCTTGACTTCATCGCGTCGGCCATCGCGAAACAGTTCGACCCACCGGCCGTCGAGGAGACGGCCGACGACGAGCACGAGCACGAAGAAGGCGACAAGCCGTAATGGCCCAGCAGGTTGGCTCACGGCGGTCGATGGCCGTCAGTCTCATCCTCACGATCGTGATCGCGTTCGGATCGTTGTTAGCGACCATGTCGCTCGGCTGGGGGCCCAAGTTAGGCCTCGACCTCGCCGGCGGCCTCTCGGTCGTCTACAAGCCCGTGGGGACGGCGACCAACGCCAACATGAAAGAGGTCGTGACAATCCTCACGAACCGCGTGAACGGACTGGGCGTCTCGGGCGCCAAGGTCAACCTCCAGGGCAAGAACGTCGTCGTGAGCGTGCCCGGCGTCACCGACGCGCGCGCCGTGTTGGCCGCCGTCGGCCAGACCGCGCAACTGCTCTTTCGCCCGGTGCTCTGTCAGGTGACCGAGGCCAAGAAGACCCAGCTGGTCACCAGCGCCCTGCCCGCGTGCGGCCCGCAGTACCTGCTCTCGGCGGCCAACCTAAATATCAACCCCGCGACGGGCAATCCGACGAACGCCATCGGGCCGGACCCGAAGTACGCGAAAGTCGCCTCGACGCTGCCGGCGAACGACAACCCCAAGAACGCCGTCATCCTCCCGTCCCTCGGCCAACCGGGCGTGCGCTACCTGCTCGGCCCCGCCCAGTTGACTGGTCAGTCGGTCGGCAAGGCCTTTGCGCAACAGGACCAAGTGGGCGCATGGGTCGTCAACTACAACCTCACCGCCACGGGCAGCCCCGCCTGGGACCGGGTCGCACAGGCCAACTTCCACCAACAAGTCGCCATCGAACTCGACGGCGTCATCCAGTCGGCACCGTTGATCCTCCCGAACCAGGCGGCCTTCACCAGCTTCGCCGGCGCGGGTCAGATCTCGGGATCGTTCACGCAGGGCTCGGCCAAGAATTTGGCGCTCGCCATGGAGTTCGGCTCCCTACCGGTGCGCCTCGTGCCGCTGAACACCGTGACCGTGTCGCCTACGCTCGGTCACAGCTCGCTCGTGGCGGGCCTCGGTGCGGGCCTCGTGGGCCTCGCACTGGTGCTGCTTTACACGATCCTCTACTACCGCGCGCTCGGACTAGTGATCGTGCTGGGTCTCGTCGTGACGGCGGCGCTGCTGTGGGCGATAATCTCGGCGCTCGGCCATACCGCCTTCGCGCCGAGCTTCGATTTGGCCGGTGTGACCGGGTTGATTGTCTCGATCGGCATCACGGTCGACAGCTACATTGTCTACTTCGAACGATTGAAAGACGAGGCCCGAGCAGGGCGCTCGGTGCGAACTTCGGTCGACCGGGGATTCCGCTCCGCGTGGCGCACCGTGTTGGCGGCCGACTCGGTCAGCCTGCTCGCCGCGGTGCTGCTCTACATCATCGCAGTCGGCGACGTGCGGGGCTTCGCATTCTTCCTCGGCCTCTCGACCTTGATGGACGTCTTCATCACGTGGTACTTCACGCGACCACTCGTGGTACTGCTCGGACGACGCGGCACCCAGGGCACCTCGGCGCTCTCGATGGTCGCCGGCCTGTACTCGGGGGGCCTGGGTGAGTGACGAGACCATGACCAGCGAGGTGGCGCCGATCGACCGCAAGGTTCCGGGACACTTCGGGCGCCTCTACCAGGGCCTCACCACGATCGACTTCGTTGGTCGCAAGAAGACCTGGTTCACCATCTCGGTCATCATCATCGTCATCGGACTCGGCTCGCTCGCGATTCGCGGATTCAACCTCGGCATCGACTTCAAGGGCGGCAGCTCGTGGGAGGTGCTTGCTCCGCACACCTCAGTCCAGGCGATGACGACCGCGGTCAGCAACGCCGGGCTTTCGAACCCAATCGTTCAGAAGCTCGGCAGCGAGACCTACCAGGTCAGCGCCAATTTGAACGCGCTCTCGACGGACCAGCTAAAGCACGTCACCGACGCCGTCGTCAACGCCATGGCGAAAGTTGCCAGCGTCAACCCCAATCAGGTCTCGACGAGTGCCGTCGGTCCCACCTGGGGCGGCCAGATCACCAACCGCGCCCTCGAAGCCCTGATCGTCTTCTTCATCGCGGTCGTGGCGTATATCAGTATCCGCTTCGAACCGAAGATGGCGCTCGCCGCCTTCATCGCGATGGTCCACGACCTGCTGGTGACCGTGGGCATCTACTCGCTCTTCGGCTTCCAGATCACGCCGGACACCGTCATTGCGATCTTGACGATCCTCGGTTACTCCCTCTACGACACGGTGGTCGTGTTCGACCGCGTGCGCGACAACACCGGCACGGTGCTGAAGAGCGGCGACATGAGTTACGGCCACATGGTCAACCTCTCGATGAACCAGACGTTGGCCCGCTCGATCAACACTTCGCTGGTCGCGATTTTGCCGGTCTTCTCGGTGCTCGCCGTCGGCGCCTACCTCCTCGGTGCGACGACCCTGCAGAACTACGGACTGGCCCTCTTCGTAGGCTTGATGAGTGGGGCCTACTCGTCGATCTTTATTGCGAGCCCGTTGCTGGCGGTGATGAAAGAGCGCGAGCCGCGCTTTCGCGAGTTGGCCCTGCGCGCCGCCGCCCGCGGCGACCACGCCGTCTTAAGCGCCAGCGCCGCCGCGAAGCTGTCGGGCGCCAGTGCGCAGCGCCAGCGCCGCGCCTCGGCGTCGAGCAACGCCGCTTCGACCTCGGCCACGGGCTACGCCATCCAGGCCCGCGCACGCAAGCCCAAGAAGCGATAGTCGACCGGTAGGCTGACCCCATGGTCAGTCTCACGTCGAGGTCCTCGGCCGATCCCGCGCTGATCGGCTCGATCGAGCGCCTCATCGGGCGCTTCCTCGAGCACCACGAGCACGGCGACGTCGAGCTGATCCGGCGCGCCGGCGTGGCGGCGATTAACGCCCACGAGGGCCAGTT
>JAYSQJ010000019.1:0-14755 GCA_043721635.1 Acidimicrobiales bacterium
CACCTCGGTGTCGGCATTGCGCTCGACGACTTCGGGACGGGCTTCTCCTCGCTCTCCTACCTCGCGGCGCTCAACCCGCGCATCATCAAGATCGATCAGTCGTTTGTTCGACCGACTCGGGAGAGTCCGCGAAACGACACTCTGCTCGAGACCATCATCTCGCTGGGCCAGAAGCTCAACATGACCATGCTCGCCGAGGGCATCGAAACCACCAAGCAGTTCAGCCGGCTGCGCCGTCTCGGCTGCGAACTCGGCCAGGGCTACCTCTTCTCGCCCGCGGTACCCAACGGCGAGGCCGTCGCGATGGTCGGCCAGGTCTTCACGGGATGACCCCGGCCCGGCTCGGCCCGGCTAGGCGCGGCACTGCTTGAGCCAGCGCCTCGAGTCAGCGAGGATCGTGTTACCCGGGCCGATCACATGCGCGAACCACTACTGCAAGTCGGTGACCAAAGAGGCACTGCCAGCGAGCAGAGACTCAGTGCGACGACGGATGCCGACGCCACCCGGCGACGGTTAAACGTGGCAACACGGGATCAACTTCTTCCGAATCGCACTCAATCGAAGCGCCGTTGGAGGCACACTTCGATGTCACGTGGCGCTACTTGCGAAGCGACGATACGGAGACGGGCCAATGTCCCCACGATGAGACCTTAGAGCCGTCCCAGTCCTTCGGTTTTGGCGTGGACTTGACGATGGCATGCCTTGCAGAGCACCTGGCAGTTAGGCAGTTCGTCATCGCCACCCGAGGCCACGGCCTTCTTGTGGTGGAACTCAGTCGCCCGGGCGCGACATCCGCCGTAGTGAGGACAGGAGTGCGACGTGCACTCGCACGTTCCCCGAGCACGTTGTCGCGCCAGCCGCTGCACCGCATCGGGAAACGTCAACGTTCCCTCCTCGACCGTTGTGGGAACTTCTGAACAGCGTCCCAGTTCCTCACCAGTATCGCACGGGAAACAAGTGACCAGATGTTCTCACCCGCCGGTTCGAAAGCGACGAGAGCCCATTGGAATGCGTCATCCACAGTAATTGACTCAGACGATGGAAGCGGTCGCGTATCACGTTCTGATCAGGGAAAGTACGGCATCCTCAACGTAGAAACGCAGCTGGCGGCGAAACTTGAAAGGGTCTCGGGCGTTCAGCGCGGTGCTGCCGCCACTCCACCCGTTGGTCCGCGACGAGCCAGTGGTGAGCCCGCCTCGTCCGCGCCGCCAAGCAGGACGCCACCGCACCTCGACCGTGCCGAGGGCCAGTTCGGCACTGGCCTTACCCGATGCGATGATGTCGTCAATTATGTGGTAGATGAGTTCGGCCAGCCAACCGGCGAATTCAACATGGATCGGATCGCCGGGCGACGCAGGTAGCGATTCGATTCGGTGCTCGGTGAGCACCTCGTCGATCAACGATTGGGCTCCGCCCAGGTAGGTCTATTGAAGATCGATCTCGCTCGCCACGCACCACGAGCGGTCGGTCGGCCACCAGAGGTTCGACGTCTGTGGTCGGCGACCGCCGATCTCGACGGAGGTGGCGTCGAGGAGCGGACGTTGGTAGAGGACGTACTCGCCAAAGGGCATGATGACTGAGGCGGACTGGTCACGACGCCTCGGGGGCTCGGGTTTCGATGAAGCGGGCGCTGCGCACGGGAGGCCGCCGCCGTACCCGTCCCAGATGCAGAGATAGTACGTGTTGGCAGTGCCGGTCGCTCGCGCGAGGTGCGCGATGAGCGCCTCCGCGTCCGGTCCGTCGAGACCGCCCTCAGCCGGTCCCGGACTCCTCCACGGCGCCTCCGCTATGGGTCTGACCAAGGGGAGGGCGATCTCGTGCCATTGGATCTGCGGATTCATCGCGACGCCGCTCCACTTCGATACCCCGGGTCTGGACGGAGTGAAAAATCCTGGCGTAGGCCGCGAATTCTCCGGGGACGATCGTCGTGACCACGTTGTCGCTGGGCGTGCTGAGTCGCTCGCGCACCCAGTCGGCAGCCGCGACGTCGTCACTCGGCGTAGGGGGCCCGTCGCTGCGCATCGCTCGATGCTCTGACATCTCGAATCCCCAAAGGGGACGGGCGTGAGCGCCGAGTGGGCTTCGCCATCGTTGGTCGTTTTGACATCGAGGCGCCAGCCGGAGTAGCAAGGCCGTGGATGGAGGGATCGGACAATGGCCTTGTATCGGGACCGCATCGACGCGGGGCGTCAGTTGGGGGACCGGCTCGGTCATCTGCGCGGTCTGGACGTGGTCATCCTCGGATTGGCGCGGGGCGGCGTCCCGGTCGCGGCCGAGGTGGCCAAATCACTCTCGGCACCGCTCGACGTCGTCGTCGTACGAAAGCTCGGGGTGCCGTCCCAGCCCGAGGTGGCGATGGGCGCGATCGCCGAAGGTGGCGCTCGGGTGTTGGACCGGCGCTTGGTCAAGGAGATCGCCATCAGCGAGGACGCACTGGACAGCGTGGAACGACTCGAACGTCGAGCCCTGGACGTTCGGACTCTCCTCTACCGGAGCCGTCGCCCGAGGACCGATCTTCATGGGCGAGTCGCGGTCGTGGTCGATGACGGCGTGGCGACCGGCGCGACGGCGCGCGCCGCCTGCCTGTCGGTGCGTTCGGCGGGCGCCTCGATGGTCATCCTCGCCGTCCCCATTGGGCCAAACGGTGTCGGCCAGACCGTGGCGGAGGCGGACGAGGTCGTCTGCCTCGCGACACCGATCGATTTTCACGCGGTCGGGCTCTACTATTCGAACTTTCGTCCCACGAGTGACGAAGAGGTGCTCGTCTTGCTCGACGAAGCCGACGAGCGTGGTGCGCGAGTCCGGGACTGAGACACCACGGCCCACGACGGGGCCGCAGCCTCGCGCTCGCCGGTGGGGAGGGTGAGGCGTCTCATCGCTGAGCCTCTTGGTGCCCGTCGGCACGACCTTTGTTACTACCATTGAGCGAACAAGGAGGAACGTGTCCCAACTGCTCTTGACCGCCTTCAGCAACCGCGTCGATGCGGTGCAGCTCGCTCGCGAGGTGGCTTTGCGACTCGACGCCGAGGGATTTACCTCGGCCCTACACCTGCTCGACGTCGACCAGAGGCCCGATATCGACGGGGCCACGATGGTGGTGAGCCTCGGAGGTGACGGGACTTTCCTCAAATCCGCCCGGTTGGCCCACCAGGTCGGCGCCCGAGTCCTGGCGGTCAACCTGGGGCGCATGGGCTTCCTCTTGAACGTGCCGCCGACCGAGATCGTCGCGGACATCAAGGGCGCTTTCGAGGGCGACGTGGTGGCGGAGCGTCTGGCGCTCCAGATCTCGACCTCGGGGTCGGACATCGACGAGTTTGCCCTCAACGAAGTGGTGGTGGAGCGCGCCCAGGCCGGTCACATGGTGCGACTCAAGACCTTCGTCAACGAGGAGGAGTACCTGACGTACTCGGCTGACGGAGTGATGGTCGCCACGCCCACCGGCAGCACGGGCTACAACTTCTCGGCCGGTGGACCGGTGGTCGACGCCACACTGCCGGTGATGATCCTCACCCCGATTGCCCCCCACTTCACGATCAACCGCTCAATCGTGGTCGCCGACGACAAGGTGATCCGACTCGTCGCCGACAACAAGCCGGCGGTCATCGTGGCCGACGGACAGGCCATTGGTTCGCTCGAGCCAGGTGAGTTCATCGAGGTCCGAAAGAGCCCCTCACCCGTGCGCGTGGTCGCCACCCGGAGCTTCGATCTCGCCTTTCGGCTGCGCGAGAGCCTCCGAGAGGGACATGCCTAAGTCTCAACTCGTCGAGCTGTACGCGCACGGACTGGGCGTCATCGAAGAGGCCCGGTTGGAGTTTGGGGCGGGCTTCAATGTGCTCACCGGCGAAACCGGGGCGGGCAAGACCCTCCTTCTCGGAGCGCTCGACCTCTGTCTCGGTGGCGATGGCTCGACGTCGCGTCACGCCATCACTCCCGATATGCGCGCCGCGGCCGTCTTCGCCCTCGGCGACGGCACCGAGGTGGTGCTCTCGCGCGAATCCGGCTCCTCGGGGCGACTGCGCAGCTCCCTTGACGGCGTGCCCAGCAGTGCCGAAGCCCTGCGGTCAATCGCCGGCGAATTGATCGTGATCCACGGTCAGCACGACTCCTTGGCACTGCGCAATCGCGCGGAGATCCTGCGCATCGTCGACGCTAGCGCCGGCGTGTCCACGGTCGAGCTGGACGCCACCCGCTCGGCCCTGCACGAAGCTCAACGGATGCGTAATGCGCTCGGCGGCGACGCGACCCAGCGCGAACGGGACCTCGACTTCGTCGCTTTCCAGATCGCTGAGCTTGAGGCGGTCGCGATTGCCTCGCCCCTTGAACTCGACGAGACGCTCGCTGAGCTGACTCGCCTGACCGGGCTGCGCGACAGCCAGGCCACGCTGGTCGAGGTCGTCGACCAATTGGACGCCGACAGCGACGGGGCCGTTCTCTCCCTCCTCGCCCAGGTGATCAGTCGTTTGCCCTCGGACGACGCCATTGCTCCGGCACGAGCTTTGTTGCGAAGCGCTCTCGAACAGGCCCGTGAGGGTGTGCACGAACTTGCGGCATTGACCGACCCCGACGCCTTCGACCCCGCCGCGCTGAAGGACCTCGAGGACCGAGCAACGGTGCTCCAACAGATCGCTCGCAAGTACGGCGGCTCCCTCGAGTCGGCCCTCGAGACGCTCGGTGGCCTGAATGCTCAGCGCGAGGCCCAGGTCAATGCGACGACGAAGCTCGCTACCCTCGACGTCGAGTTCGTCGCGCTCGAGCGGCGCGAGCGCGCATTGGCCTCCGAGGCCCGACGGGAGCGGGTGGCCGCCGCGGTTGCCCTCACGGCGGCCGTGCGAGACCAACTGCCCCGAGTCGCGCTGCCCCACGCGACATTGCGCTTCGAGGTCAACGGCGGGGACGGGTCGCAGGCGCAGATCCTGTTCACCCCCAATCCCGGCCTGGCGGAGGGGCCACTACAGGCCCTGGCGAGCGGGGGAGAGTTGAGTCGCGTCCTGTTGGCCCTCTCCCTCGAATCGGTTCACGAGGACGTGGTCGCCGTCTTCGACGAGGTCGACGCCGGCGTCGGCGGCCAGGTCGCCCAGCAGATCGGCGAGTGCCTCGCGGAGTTGGGGCGACGTCAGCAGGTTCTCGCGGTGACGCACCTGGCGTCGGTCGCCGCCAAGGCCGACCACCACTTCGTGATCGAGAAGTCCGTCCGAGGCGGCCTGTCGAGCACGTCGTTGCGCACGGTGCGCGGCGAGGACCGCATCACGGAGATTGCTCGGATGCTCGCCGGCGACGAGATCACTGTCGAATCGCGCGCACTGGCTCGCCGAATGTTGGAAACAAGCATGTAACAGTCGTACGTTGTCAAGAGATGCGTCGAGGGCCCCTCGTTCGCTATGATGGGTTTCCGTGGATACGGCAGGTTACGAATGACTAAATTCGTCTTTGTAACGGGTGGAGTTTCAAGTTCGCTCGGAAAGGGACTGACCGCCTCCTCGCTGGGTCGACTCCTCAAGTCGCGCGGCCTGAAGGTCACCATGTGCAAGCTCGACCCCTACCTGAACGTCGACCCGGGCACCATGAACCCGGGCGAACACGGCGAGGTCTACGTGACTGACGACGGTGGTGAGACGGACCTCGACCTCGGTCACTACGAGCGATTCATCGACGAATCGCTGTCGCGGATGTCCAACACCACGACCGGTTCGATCTACTCGAACGTCATCGCCAAAGAGCGCCGTGGCGACTACCTCGGCAAGACCGTCCAGGTGATCCCGCACATCACTGATGAGATCAAGGAGCGGGTGCGGCGCCTGGGGACCCTCGGTGCCGACGTGGTCATCGTCGAGATTGGTGGCACGGTCGGCGACATCGAGATCGTGCCCTTCATCGAATCGATCCGCCAGTTTCGCCGCGACGTCGGACGCGACAACGTCTGCTACGTGCACCTGACGCTGGTGCCCTACCTCGCACCTTCGGGCGAGCAGAAGACCAAGCCGACGCAGCACTCGGTCACCGAGCTTCGGTCGCGGGGCATCCAGCCCGACATCATCGTCTGTCGAAGCGACCAGCCGCTCTCGGACGGACTGAAACGCAAAATCTCCCTGCTCTGCGACGTGCCGATGAAGGCGGTCATCTCCGCGGTCGACGCCCGCAGCATCTACGACATCCCGATCACGATGCACAACGAGGGACTCGACACCATCGTGTGCAACACGTTGGGCATCGACCTCGACCTGAACCCGATCGACCTCTCCGCGTGGGAGGAGGTGGTGCGTCGGGTGCACGGCACCACCAAGACCCTGCGCATCGGCGTCATCGGCAAGTACGTGTCGATGCCCGACGCCTACCTGTCGGTGGGCGAGTCGATCCGCCACGCCGGCTTCGCCGTGGGCGCTCGGACCGAGATCGAGTGGCTCGAGGCCGAACGGGTGCCCTCGGACATCGACGCCGAGCGGATCCGTCAGCTCGACGGGATCGTAGTGCCCGGCGGATTTGGCGAGCGCGGCGTCGAGGGCATGATCGCCGCCGCGCGCATCGCGCGCGAGCACGACATCCCGTACCTGGGTATCTGCCTCGGAATGCACGTCATGGTCGTCGAGTTCGCGCGGCACTGCCTCGGGCTCTCCGACGCGCACACCACCGAGGTCTCCATCACGACCACGGCGCCGGTGATCGCGATGATGGCCGAGCAGATGGACGTGACGGACCTCGGCGGCACCATGCGCCTGGGGGCCTGTCCGGCCATGCTCGACGAGGGATCGGTCGTCGCGAACCTCTACGGGGCGACGGTGGTTTCCGAGCGTCATCGTCACCGTTACGAGTTCAATTCGCGCTACCGCGAGCAGTTCGAGGCGGCCGGCATGCGTTGCTCGGGCACGTCGCCCGACGGCCGTCTCGTCGAGTTCACCGAGATCGCCGATCACCCGTTCTTCGTGGGAACCCAGGCGCACCCGGAATTCAAGTCCCGTCCGGACCGCCCGCACCCCCTCTTCCTCGGCTTGATCAAGGCCGCCGCCGCCCGCGCCGAGGGCCGCGAGCCGCACATCATTGATCCGGAATCGGTCGACGCCACGCTGTGAGCGACGCGTTCAAAATCGAGGGGATGACGCGGCTGCTGCACTCCCACGTCTTTGACGTCGAGCGCCGGACTATCGGCCACGACGGGACGACCTTCGAGCGTGACGTCGCCGTGCACCGCGGCGCCGTCGCCGTCCTCGCGATCAACGACGCCGGCGAGATTGGCCTCATTCGCCAGTACCGCTCGACGTTCGACCGTCTCACGTGGGAGATTCCGGCCGGTACCCAAGACGTTGACGGCGAGGAGCCGCTGGCGACGGCCCAGCGCGAGCTGCTCGAGGAGATGGGTGTCGTGGCCAATGACTGGACGCAGCTCGGGCGGTTCATGAACTCCCCGGGTTGGACGAACCAGGTGATGACCATCTACGAGGCCCGGGGACTCACCGGCGCTCCTCGGGCCCCGTCGGGCCCCGAGGAGTCCAGCTCAACGGTGCACTGGATGGCGAAGGATGAACTGCGCGAGACCCTCCGACAGGAGCCGGCGATCGACAGCACCATGGTCGTCGCCCTGCACCGCGTCTTCGGGAATTTCTTTGACGGAGCCTGAGGGTTACCTCAGGGAGTACCTGCAGTGGCTCACGATCGAGAGGGGTCGCAGCCGCTCGACGATCGACGCCTACCGACGAGATATCACGAGGCTTATCCGGTGGGCACAGAGCCAGGGCCACCAGCTCGCGTCACTCAGCGAAGGCGACCTCGAGTCCTACGCCAACGGCCTGCGCCGCCAACACCGCTCCGCGAGCACGATCGCGCGCTCGGTGGCCTCGATCCGCGGACTGTTCTCCTACCTCGTGCAAGAGGGTCACCTCTCGAGCGACCCGAGCGCCCGCCTGAAGGGAGGGCGACGGGGCCGCACGCTGCCTAAGCCCCTCTCGGAGGAGGAGATGGTCCGGCTCCTCGACTCGGTGCCGTCCACGACGCCGTTCGACCGGCGCGACCGAGCACTGCTCGAACTGCTCTACGGGACCGGGGCCCGGGTCTCGGAGGTCGTCGGCATCGGGCTCGAGGACCTGGACTTCGACGAGGAGCTGATCCTCGTGACCGGCAAAGGCTCGAAGCAGCGTCTCGTTCCGATGGGCTCCACCCTCAAGGAGTCCTTGACTGAATACCTCGGGCCGGGCGGGCGCGACTCGTTTCCCGAGGCCAAGCGCGGCGCCAGACTCTTTCTTAACGCGCGGGGCGGTTCGCTCTCGCGTCAGGGCATCGACCTCGTCATCGAGAAGCGCGCCCTGGTCGCCGGCCTCGACCGTTCACGGATCAGCGCCCACGTCTTTCGCCACAGTTGCGCCACGCACATGTTGGCCCACGGGGCCGACATTAGAGTTGTGCAGGAGCTCCTCGGACACGCGTCAATCGCCACCACACAGATCTACACCGCCGTGGCGCTCACGTCGTTGAAGCGCGAGTACCAGAACGCTCACCCTCGGGCGCTCGACTAGCCGGAAAGCACCATGAAATTCGAGTACTACTTCTTCATAGCTCTTGTTCCCTCGGTGGTCCTGCACGAGGTGAGCCACGGCTGGGTCGCGAACTTCTTCGGTGACCCGACGGCCAAGGACGCCCATCGCCTCACACTGAATCCGCTTCGCCACATCGATCCCTTCGGCACCGTACTGCTGCCCGCGTTGATGTTGATCAGCGGTCTACCGGCGTTCGGTTACGCCAAGCCGGTGCCGGTCAACATTTCACGTCTGCGCAAGCCCCGCCAGCAGTCGCTCTACGTCTCACTCGCCGGTCCCTTCGTGAACATCATCCTGTCGGCCATTGGACTGCTCATATGCAAGTTCAGCGTCACCACGATCGGCGGCGCGCTCTACGTCTCCAACCTCACGATGTTCAACATCGGCGAGGCCCTGGGCCTCGTCAACCTGATCCTGGCCGCCTTCAACCTGCTGCCGATCCCGCCACTTGACGGCTCGGCCATCATCGAACGTTTCGTGCCCGCCAAGCACCTAGGCACCTACTACCAGTTCCGGGCCCGCGCGCTGCCCTTCGTGATGGTGTTCGTGATCCTCGGCTCGTTCGTCTTCCACTTCGGCAATAGTGCCCTGTCCGGCCTCGAGAACTGGTGGATCGGCCTGATCTAGAGAAGGCCCATGGCGTGGGCCGCGCGCCGGTAGACCGGTCCGGCCGCCTCGGCCGCCTTCAGGGACCCCCGTGCGGCCACGGCGTGCAACTCGCCCGGGTCGGCGAGCAATTCGCGGTAGCGGGCTTGGATCGGGGCGAGCGACTCGACGAGGAGCGCCGCGAGGTCGTTCTTCAGGTCGCCGTAGCGGGTGTAGCGGCCGGCGACGGCCTCGGGGGTCTCGCCACTGAAGCTCGAGAAGATCTCGAGCAGGTTCGACAGACCGGGCTTCTTCTCCCAGTCGAAGCGAACGTCGTTGTCGGTATCGGTGACGGCCTTCTTCACCTTCTTCTCGATCTCGGCGGGGGAGTCGAACAGGTGCAGTGAGCCGAGCGGGCTCGAGATCGACTTGGACATCTTGCGGGTCGGCTCCTGGAGGTCCATGACGCGCGCGGCGACCTTGGGCTGGACCGCGACTGGCACGATGAAGGTCTCGCCGTAACGGTTGTTGAACCGTTCGGCGATGACGCGGGTCAACTCGAGGTGCTGGCGCTGGTCGTCGCCGACCGGGACCTCGGCCGCCTCGTAGAGCAGGATGTCGCTCGCCATCAAGACCGGGTAGGTCAAGAGCCCGACCCGGTAGCCCTCCTGGCGCTGGGCCTTCTCTTTGAACTGGGTCATGCGGCTCAGTTCGCCGTAGGTGGCCACGCACTCGAGCAGCCAGTTCATCTGGGCGTGGTACGGGACCTGGCTCTGAAGGAACACGGTGCACCGGTCGGGGTCGAGGCCGGCCGCAAGGTACGTCGCCAGGAGGTCCGTCGTCTGGTTGCGCAACAGCTCGGGGTCGATTTGCAAGGTCAGGGCGTGAAGGTCCACGACGCAGTAGAAGGCGTCAGGGCTCTGCGCGGCCACCCACTGCTTCAACGCTCCGAGGTAGTTGCCGATGTGCATCGGCCCCGATGGCTGCATTCCCGAAAGTACTCGCATCCCCCAATCGTAGGTGAGGAGGCGACGCCGAAGCCTCAAGCGGTAAGGTCGGTCGGTGACCTTCGTCGTGACGACGCCGTCCTTCAGCGGCCCAGTGGAACTCCTGCTCCACTTGATCAGCAGCCACGAGGTCGACGTACTCGACGTTCCGCTCGCCCCCATCGTCGACCTCTTCGTCGCCGCACTGCGTGACCATTCCGTCGAGATCGCCGTCGAGGATCTCTCGGAGTTCCTCCTCATCGCCGCGATACTGCTCGAGATGAAGAGCCGGCGCCTCCTGCCGGGACGCGACGCGACCGAGCCCGACGAGGAGTTCGTCGGCTGGGAGGAGCGCGACGTCCTGCTGGCGCGCCTCTTGGAGCTGAGGACCTACGCCGCGCTCTCGGATGCCTTCGTCTCGCTCTTCGAACGGGCCAATCGGGCCTTCGCGCGCCTCACCGGGATTGACGAGGGCTTCGAGGTCCACCCGCCGGACCTGCTCGCCGGAGTGAGCACGGCGCAGCTGGCCGGGGCCTATCTGCGCGGCATCGAGGAGAAGCCGGTCCCGGTGATCCGTCTGCATCACGTGACCGTCGACGCCGTCTCGGTGGCCGAGACGGTGGTCTCATTGGCACAGCGCCTGCCGTCGATAGGCCGGATCTCCTTTCGCACCTTGACCGAGGGATTCGAGAGCCGCATCGAAATCATCGTGCACTTCCTCGCCCTCCTTGAGCTCTGCAAGCTCGGTCACATCGAGCTCGGCCAGGGCTCCACATTCGGCGACGTGCAGATCGAGTGGCTCGGTGTCCCCCTGGGGCTCGAAATCGGAAAGGTGGACACCTATGAGGGATGATCACTCCCTGGACCAGAAGCTCGAGGCGATGCTCACCGTGGCCCTCGAACCGATCTCGCCCGAGGAGCTGGCCGACGCGCTCGACGCCGATGCCGACGTGGTCACAGCGACGCTGCGCGCCCTGCGCGCCGAGTTCGCCGAGCAGCGCCGGGGTTTCCAGTACGCCGAGTTGGCGAGCGGCTGGGTGATGCAGAGCTCGCCCGAGGTCGCCCAGTGGGTCACCAAGTTCGCCAACCGCGACGTCTCGCACCGGCTCAGCTCGGCCGCCCTCGAGACGCTCGCGATCATCGCCTACCGCCAGCCCGTCTCGCGGGCCCAGATCACCGCGCTGCGCGGCGTCAACGTCGACGGCGTCTCGCGGCTGCTCGAGCAGCGGGGCTACATCGAGGAGCAGGGCCGCGCCGGCGGCCCGGGCCAGCCCATCCTCTACGGCACGACCGAACTATTCCTGGACCGGATGGGGCTCGCGACGCTCGATGACCTGCCGCCCATCGAGGAGTTCATGCCACCAGTCGAGACGGCCCACCAGCTGGCCGAGGAGATGGACTTCGACGTCGAGGATCCGAGCGAGGTCTCGTAGTTGGACGAAGGCGAGCGACTGCAAAAGACCCTGGCCCGCGCCGGATTTGGCTCACGGCGCGCCTGCGAGATCCTCATCAGCGAGGGTCGGGTCACGATCGACGGCCGCGTCGCGGAACTGGGCAACCGCGTCAATCCTGACGTCTCGGTCGTCTGCGTGGACGGAGCCCTCGCCCCGACGGCGCAGAACACCGTCTACTACCTGTTGAACAAGCCCGACGGCGTCGTGACGACGGCGTCGGACCCCCAGGGACGCACGACCGTACTCGACCTCGTGGAATCCTCGGTGCGGATCTTCCCCGTCGGTCGGCTCGACATGAACACCGAGGGCCTGTTGATCCTCACCAACGACGGACGGCTCGCTCATCTCCTCACCCATCCGAGTTCGGGGATCCCCAAGGAGTACCTCGCGCGTGTCGAGGGCGATCCGCCGCCGGCGGCAATCCGGCGTCTGCGCGAGGGCGTCGAACTCGACGACGGCGTCACTAGCCCGGCCCAGGTGAGTCGAGTGAGCGAGGGACTGCTGCGCATCGTGATCCACGAGGGGCGCAACCGTCAGGTCCGTCGGATGTGCGCGGCCGTCGGCCACGACGTCACCCGGCTCGTGCGAACCCGAATCGGACCGGTCCAGGACGCGACGCTCTCGCCGGGATCGTTTCGCCAGCTCTCGTTGGCCGAGGTACGCCGACTGATGGAGGCCGTTGGGATGACCGACGAGATCGCCTCTACGATGCCGTCATGACCGTTGCTCTCCTCCGGGGTCTGCGCGGGGCGACCACTGTTGCCGCCGACACTCCCGAACTGATCGCCGAGGCGACCGGCGAACTGCTCGGGGTCATCATGGAGCGCAACGCCCTCGGTCACGACGACGTCGTCAGCATCGTGTTCACGACGTCCCCGGACCTAACGTCGGCCTTCCCGGCGGCCGGCGCGCGCGCCGTGGGATTCGGCGACGTGCCCCTGCTCTGCGCGAGCGAGATCGACGTGCCGGGCGCCATGACTCGGTGCATTCGGGTGCTGCTGCACGTCTACACGACCAAGGAACGCGGCGAGCTGCGCCACGTCTACCTGCGCCACGCCCAAGCGCTTCGCGATGACCTCCCCGAGTAGTCGCCGCGCCCACGTCGTCGGACTAGGGCTGATTGGAGCCTCCGTCGCCCTGGCACTACGCGGTGCCGGTTGGGTCGTCACCGGCGTCGACACCGAGTCCTCGGTTGAGAAGTCGGCGCTGGCCAACGGGGTGATTGAAGCCGTTCGTCCGACGTCGTCACCCGACCTCGTCGTCATCGCGACGCCCGCCGGCTCGGTGACGGGGCTCGTGAACGGGGTCCTCAAACAGTTCAGCGGCCCCAACGTCATCGTGACCGACGTCACGGGAGTGAAGGGATCAATCGTCCAGGGCGTCGTCGACCACCGGTTCCTCGGCGGGCACCCCATGGCCGGTTCGGAGGGTCGCGGCCTGGCCGGCGCGCAGGCCGACCTTTTCCAGGGCTGCACCTGGGTGCTCACGCCGACCGAGCAGACCTCGCCCGAGACCTACGGCAGGTTGCACGGGATCCTGCGAGAGATCGGCGCCAACGTCGTGGCGGTGTCGGCCGAGGACCACGACCGGCTCGTCGCCATCGCGAGCCACGTGCCCCACCTACTCGCCGGCGCCCTGATGAACGAGGCGAGCCGGGTGGCCGAGCAGGACGCCGTCTTATTGCAGCTAGCGGCGGGGGGCTTTCGCGACATGACCCGCGTCGCCGCCGGTGACCCGTCGATCTGGCCCGACATCCTCTTCGAGAACCGCACGGCGGTGATCACGGCCCTCGCGGCGCTCGAGGAGCGTCTCGGGGTGCTGCGCGAGGCGCTGGCGGCCAATAGGCGCGACGTGATCACGACCAGCCTTCGCACGGCCGCGGCCGCCCGTCACCAACTGCCCGGGCGCGCACTCAACTCGGAGAGCCTCGCCTACCTGCGCGTCAAGGTGAGCGACCGTCCGGGCGAGCTGGCCACGGTGACAATGGCGGCGTCCGAGCTGCTGGTCAACATCTACGACATCGAGATCGCCCACGGCATCGAGGGTTCGGGAGGCACCCTGCTACTCGCCGTCGACGCCCAGCAGACCGAACTCTTCCTCGAGGCGCTCGCGGCACGCGGCTTCCAGGCGGTGCGCGAGCAGTGAGCGAGACCCAGCGCGTGAGGCGCGCCTTGCGGCTGCGCGGCTCGGTGCGCGTGCCGGGCGACAAGAGCGCGTCGCACCGGGCGCTCATGATCAGCGCCCTGGCCGGCGGCGTGAGCACGATTGAGGGCCTGTCGAGCGGAACGGACGTCGCGGCGACTCAGCGCATCATCGCCCAACTCGGTGCCGTCACCTCCGACGGGGACGGCCTCACGACGGTGCGCGGGCCGGCCGAAGGGCTGCACGCCAGCGATTCTGCGCTGGACTGCGCGAATTCGGGCACCACGATGCGCCTGTTGGCGGGGATCGTGTCGACGATTCCCGGTGACCACGTCCTCGTAGGTGACGAGTCGCTCTCGCGGCGTCCGATGGACCGGATCGCGATGCCGCTCGCCCTGATGGGCTCGCGGGTCGAGGGCGTCGGGTCGCGCACGACGGCGCCGCTGACGGTGCGCGGTCCGAGCGCGCTGCGCGCGCTCACGTACCGGGTCCCGCTCGCCAGCGCCCAGGTGAAGTCGGCGATCCTCTTCGCCGGCCTGGGCGCGACGGGGACGACGACCGTGATCGAGGACGTGCGGACGCGCTCGACGACCGAGGACATGCTGCGCCTGGCGGGCCTCGACATCACCAGCCTGGACCACGGTGACGGACGCACGGTGACCCTCGTGCCCGGCCGTCCGCAGCCGCGACACTGGCGCGTTCCGGGGGACCCCTCCCAGGCCGCCTTCTTCGCCGTGCTCGGCGCGATCCACCGAGACGCTCGCATCAAGGTGATGGACATCGACAGTGCGCCGGAACGGATCGGCTTCGTCGCGGTCCTTCGCCGAATGGGCGCCACGATCGCCCTGGTCACCACTGGCGGGGTGACGTCGCTCACCGCGGAGAGCTCGAAGCTGCGCGGAACCGAGGTCCACGCCGACGAGGTCCCCTCGGTCGACGAGGTTCCGGTGCTCGTCGTCGCGGCCGCCGCGGCGTCGGGAGTGAGTAGTTTTCGTGGCATGGGCGAGCTGCGGCTGAAGGAGTCGGACCGGTTCGTCGGCTCGATGGCCCTGGCCTCGTCGCTCGG
>JAYSQJ010000020.1:0-14004 GCA_043721635.1 Acidimicrobiales bacterium
GCCCAGGGGAACGGGCTCACGAGGTTGGTGAGTCGCAACACGCCACCGCCCTCCTCGTCGGTCATGACCATCATCGTGAAACGGCCCGGTCGCTCGCGCTGCAGTGTTCCGAGAATCGCGGTCAGCGTCGGCGGTGCGGTGGTCCCGAAGAGCAGCAGTCCCCCGTAGCCGGCGCGCGCGGCGGGCCCCATCGATCCGATGTTCGTGGCGTTCACCGGCACCACGATCGTCTCGTTGGCGATCTGGGGAAGCGTCCACGTCGCGACCACCTGGGTCGCGCACGCCAAGTTGGCGGTCGCGTCGGCGCCCGCAACCGAGCCCGCCGCCACGGCGAGCAGCGAGACCAGTAGGGCCGACGCCCCCCAAGCCCGACACGTGCGCATGCCCAAGGTTACGGCGACCGCTGGCGAAACGCCAACCGCTACGATGACGACTATCGAAACAAGGACTTCATGACACTCTTGATGCCCGCAGTGTTCGTCGGCCACGGAAATCCGATGAACGCCATCGAACACAATCGCTACACCGACGCGTGGTCCGGCTTCGCGTCGTCGATGGCCAAGCCGAAGGCGATTCTCGTGATCTCCGCCCACTGGTTCATCAACATCACCGCCGTGACGGCGATGGCCGTGCCGCGCACCATCCACGACTTTTACGGCTTCCCCCAGTCGCTCTTCGACGTCCGGTACCCGGCGCCCGGGGACCCGGGCGTGGCCCAGCGGATCGTCGACGTGGTCCAGCCGACCTACGTGGGACTCGACGAGGACAGCTGGGGCATCGACCACGGCACCTGGTCGGTGCTCGTGCACATGTTCCCCGAGGCCGACGTGCCCGTCCTGCAACTCTCGATCAACGCGAGCCTCCCCTACGAGTACCACTTCAACCTGGGCGCCCAACTCCACGCGCTTCGCTCCGAGGGTGTCTTGATCATCGGGAGTGGCAACGTGGTCCACAACCTTCAGCTCATCGACTGGAACTCGCCCGGCCGGGGCACCGACTGGGCCCAGCGCTTCGACGAGGACGTACGCGCCATCATGACCGCGGACAGCTCCGAGCTCGGCCGGGTCGGCGACCACGCCGACTACCGCCTCGCCGTACCGACGCCGGACCACTTCTTGCCCCTCGCCTACATCGCGGGACTCTCGGCGGCGGCCGCGACGCCGACGCGCACCCTGGTCGACGGCTACGAGATGGGCTCGCTGTCGATGACCGCCTACGAGCTGCCGGCGGCCTGAGTCACTTTCGTCGGGCCGAGCGAACGGCGCGACGAACCGAGATGCCCAGCGCCACGACCGCGAGCAGCGGCAGCGCCACGGCGGCGGCGGCGTTAAAGTGGCCCGCCTCACTGAGCAGCGCCGTCACCCCGATGATGACCAGGGCCCCGACGAAGAGCTCGGGTGTGTCGCCCACGAGGAAGTCCCACCAGAACGTGGCGAAGCCCTTCGCCAGACGGACCGGTAGCGAGGAGCTGCCCCTCACGCCGCCACCTCGGTGGTCACCCTCGGCGACTCGCGGCGCACGAGTGCGACGATCAGCCAGGTGACCAGCAGGTATGCCGCGACCAGCACGGGGATCATCGTGTCGTTGCCGGGCCAGCGGACCTTCAGGCCCTCACCGGTCCAGAACGTGCCGAAGCTCACCAGCATGACCCCGACGCCCATCTTCATCGCGTTCTCCGGGACGCTCGAGAGCTGCTTGGCGACGACGACCCCGGCGATGCCGACCAGGACGACCGCGATCGCCGCCACCGTCGCCGCGAGTCCGAGGCGGTGGGCGGAGGTGCCCAGGGTCAAGACGGTGATGACCACCTCGAGCCCCTCGAGGAAGACGCCCTTGAAGGCCATCACGAAGGCGACGCGGTCGCGGTCGACGCTGGAGCCGGCCGCTTGCAGCTCGGCCACCTTGGCCTGGTAGATGGCGTCCTCGTCGTGCTTCGCCTTCAGGCCGCTCGATCGCAGGATCGCCTTGCGCAGCCACTGCATCCCGAAGATCAGCAGGACGCCTCCGACGACGAGTCGAAGGACACTCAGCGGCACGTGCACCAACGCGGGCCCGAAACCCGCCACCAGGGCGGCGAGCACGACCAGGGCGGCGCCGGTGCCCTCGAAGGCCGACCGCCAGCCCCTCGTGTGGCCGACCGCGAGCACGATGGTCAGCGCCTCGACCATCTCCACCGCGCAGGCGAGGAAGACGGCCCCGACGAGCACGACCACACCGGACGACACGGTGGTGGCGATCATCGCGCGCCCGGTCCTTCGTACCGGGCGGGGGCGCGACCTGGTCGTGGCGCAACTGTCGACATCATGAGCTCCTTCGCGGTGCGGGGTGACGTGGCGCCCGAGGACGTCGGGCTCCCGACCCACCTCTCTACGCTAGTTCTCGGGTCTAGCCCTTCGACGCTGACGGCGTCGCAAGGGTCAGCGGTCCCGTCGTCGCAGCTCGTCTTCGAGCGCCGCGGGGTCGAGACCGCGACTTCGCAAGAGCACGAGCACGTGGAACCAGAGGTCGGCGGCCTCGCTGATGACGCGCTCGTCGCTCTCGTCAAGCGCCGCGACGACTAGTTCGACGGCCTCTTCGCCGACCTTGCGGGCGATCTGGGCCGTTCCGTCGTTCAACAACGACACGACGTACGAACCCTCCGCCACGTCGCTCTCTCGTTGGAGGATCCGTCGCCACAGCCACGGCGTGAAACACGACGTCGAACCATCGTGACAGGTCGGTCCATCCGGGTTGGCTCGCACCAGCACGGCGTCCTCGTCGCAGTCCGGCACCACCTCGACCACGCGCAGGGTGTTGCCCGACGTCTCGCCCTTCTTCCAGAGTCGCTGGCGTGAGCGAGAGAAGAAGTGGACCAGGCCGCTCGAGCGCGTGAGCGCCAGCGCCTCGTCGTCCATCCAGCCCAGCATTAGCACCCGTCCCGTTGCGTCGTCCTGCACGATCGCCGCACGAAGTTCCTCGCTCATCAGCCGTCCTTTAGTGGTCGAAGTTGGATGCCCAGGCGCTCGATCTCGCGCCGGAGCCCGGGCAGGCCGGTGGGGTTCTCGTGCACGATCGACGCCACCAGCGCGGCGTCAGCGATCCGTAGCGCCGCCGCGACGTGCTCGGCCGACCCGGCGCCGCCCGAGGCGATCACCGGCACCGAGACGGCGCCGCGCACCGCCGCGGTCAGTTCGAGGTCGTAGCCACGACGCTGTCCGTCGCAGCGGATCGACGTCAAGAGGATCTCTCCGGCGCCCCGCTCCGCCGCCTCGAAAGCCCACACGACGGTCGGGGTCGTGGTCGCCACTCGGCCACCGTGGGTGTGGACGACCCCGTCACCCGCGTCGATCGAGACGACGACGGCCTGGCGGCCGTAGCGCTGCGCGATGGCGGTGATGAGCGAAGGGTCGGCGAGCGCCGCGGAGTTGAGCGCGACGCGGTCCGCGCCGGACTCGATGATCCGAGTGGCGTCCTCGACACTTCGCACCCCGCCCCCGACCGTGAACGGGATCTCGAGCACGTCGGCGACCCGTGCGACCACCGAGGTCATGGTCGCAGCGTCTTCGGGCGTGGCGGTGATGTCGAGGAAGACGAGCTCGTCGGCGCCGCCGTCGCTGTAGAACCTCGCGAGTTCGACGGGGTCGCCCACGTCGCGCAGCCCCACGAAGCTGACGCCCTTGACGACCCGACCGTGGGCCACGTCGAGACAGGGGATCAGGCGAGCGAAAGGCATCGCTCGAGGAAGTTGAGGCCGGCGGAGCCGCTCTTCTCGGGGTGGAACTGCACCCCGAGGAACGGGCCGCGGTGAACGGCCACGGTGACCCCGTCGGAGGTGGCGACCGCGTCGGCCGACTCGACGGCGTAGGAGTGTGCGAAGTAGTACGTGTCGCCCCACGGCTCGACGCGGGCCCAGCCGAGGCGGGGCACCCGCCCATCGTGCAGGCGGTGCACGGAGCCCGCCAACAGCCCGAGGCCCGCCACGCCTCCGTCCTCCTCGGTCGCCTCGAGCGCCAGCTGCATGCCGAGGCAGATCCCGAGAGTCGAGGCGCCCTCGTTGAAACGCTCGAAGAGGGCCCGGGACGCGCCCGTCCGGTCCAGGTGCTCCATGGCGCTGCGCGCCGAGCCGACGCCGGGCAGGATGACGAACTCGGCGTCGCGGATCAACGAGGGATCGCTGCTCACGATGCTCGTGCGCCCAATGTGCGTGAGGGCGGCGCGGACCGAGCGAGTGTTGCCCGCGCCATAGTCGACGACGACGACGTCACTCACAGCGACCCCTTCGTCGAACGCACGAGCGAGCCGTCGCGCGTCAGGGCCTGGGCGAGTGCCCGGCCGACCGCCTTGAACGCCGCCTCGGCGACGTGATGGTCGTTCTGGCCCGTGGCCGTGACGTGCAGCGTGATGCGCGCCGTCTGGGCGAGCGACTCGAAGGCGTGGGCGGCCATCCCCGGATCGGGACTAATGGAGATGTTGGCCGTGGCCCGTCCCGAGAGATCCACGACGGCGTGGGCCAGGGCTTCGTCCATCGGGACGCGCGCCTCGCCGTAGCGAGTGAGACCCCGACGGTCGCCGAGGGCCTCGTCGAGGGCCTCACCGAAGGTGCGCATCATGTCCTCGACAATGTGGTGGTCACCAGTCTCGAGGTCGCCCACACCCTCCATGCGCAGGTCCATCCCTCCGTGAAAGGCGAGTTGCTGGAGCATGTGGTCGTAGAAGCCGGCGCCGGTGTTGACGTAGACCCGACCTTCGCCCGGCACGCGCAGTCGCACCGTCAGGAGCGTCTCGGCGGTAGCGCGACGGTGGCGAAGCGCCCGGTCCGGCACCGGCACGCCCGTGAGGACGGCGCGCAGCGCGTCGAGCAGGATGTCGTCGTCGAGTTCGTCCTTCACGCTGATGCGGAGTCCTCCCTCGTAGGCTCGAACAACCACGCCGTAGGCCATGAGCCGATCGACCAATGACTCGGGCTCGTCCATTGGGATGAAGAGGAAGTTCGTGTACGAGGGCACGGGCGCGAGGCCGAGAGTGCGCAGTTCCCCGGCCAGTCGCTCGCGCTCGGCGACCTGGGTCGACACGTCGAGGGGTGTCGCGAGCGCAGTCAGCGCCAGTGACGCCGAGAGCGACGACACCGAGAGCGGCGCCTGGCGTGAGGTGATGATCTCGGTCAGCTCGGGGGTGGCGAGGGCGTAGCCGACGCGCGCGCCGGCGAGTCCGTAGGCCTTGGAGAAGGTGCGCAGGATGATGGCCCCGTCGTCGATCCGGTCGAGCGCGTCGACGCCGGCGTAGTCGGCGTAGGCCTCGTCGATGATCAGCTGGCCCGCCACCTCGGGGATGACTGGCAGTTCCCCGGTCGGGTTGTTGGGGCGACAGACGAACACCACGTCGGCCTCCTGCGGGTCGTCGATCACGGTGGCGCTCGCCATCGCGGCCGCGAAGCCGTACATTGAATACGAGAATGCGGGCACCGTGGCGAGCGTGCCGCCCTCGGCGAAGATCCGCGCCAGCAGCACGATGAACTCGTCACTACCAGCGCCGAGCGCCACCTGGTCGACGCCGACCTCGTGGTGCGCAGCGATGGCTTCGCGCAGCGAGAGGTACCGACTCCGGTCGTACTCGTTGACGTCGGCGAGGGCGCGAGCGAGGGCGGCCGGACGGGCGCTCGCGGGCGGCGTCGCGGCGACGTTGCCGTCAAATCGCAGGATCGACCTCGGGTCGAGACCGGCCCGCTGGGCGATGACCTCGTTCGACGGTGGCCACTGGTAGGCGGCGAGTGCGACCGGCTTCATCGGCGGGCCGTGGCCTTGTGGGCGGTCATGCCCTCCAAGTCGGCGAGGGCTTCGATCGTCGGGGCGAGGCGCTCCAGTCCCTCCTTCGTGACCCGCTGGACGGTCACCGTCTTCATGAAGGCCTCGAGGCCGAGGCCGCCGGTGGAGCGGGCCCAACCCCCGGTCGGCAGCACGTGGTTGCCGCCGGTCGCGTAGTCGCCCGCGGGCACCGGTGAGTAGGGGCCCACGAAGACGGCCCCCGCGTTGCGGATCCGTCCGGCGAGCGACTCGGCTCGGTCCCCGAGCAGCGCCACGTGCTCGGCCGCGTAGCCCTCGATCTCGGCCAGTGCGGCCTCGAGGTCGTCGCCGACGCGCACGACGTAGGCCCGTGAGTCGGGCCCGTGCTCCATCTGGGCGTCCAACTCCTGTTGGATGATCGTCTCGTCGAAACCCAGGTCTGCGACGACCACGATCTCACTCGGCCCGGCCGGCAGGTCGATCGCGACGTCGCGGCTCACCAGCAGCTTGGCGGCGTTGACCGCCGCCCCACCGGGACCGAAGATCTTGTCGACCGACGCGATCGAATCGGTGCCGTAGGCCATCGCGGCGATCGCCTGGGCCCCACCGACCGCCCAGACCTCGTCGATGCCGAGCAGGGCGGCCGCAGCGGCGACCGCGGCCGAGCCCTTGGGCGGCGTGCACACGACGATGCGCTCGACGCCGGCGACCTGTGCGGGAATCGCCACCATGATGAGCGACGACACCAGACCCTGGGGAACGTAGACCCCGATTGAGCGCAGTGCGGTCCATCGACGTTCGAGGGTGACGCCGGGCGAGACCTCGAGCATGAGGTCGGCCGGGCGCTGCGCGGCGTGCCAGGTGCGAACGGCGTCGGCCGCGGCGAGCACGGCGGCCGTGGGGATGTCCCCGTAGGCGACGGCTCGCTCGGGGGTCGTCGCGCTCGTGCCGTCGAAGCGCCGCGACCACTCCATCAGGGCTGCGTCACCGCGCTGGCGCACGTCGCTCACGACGTCCTCGATGGACACCGGGCCATTGGTCGTCACGGGCCTGCTCACGGCACCATCCGCTCGACGGGCAGCGTGAGGATCGAACTCGCGCCGCAGGCCTCCAACTTGGGCAGCAGCCGCCAGATGTCGGCTGCGGGCACGAGGGCGTGGACTGCGACCACGCCCGGCGTCGCGAGGTCCATCACCGTCGGCGATCCCGACGTTGGTAGGAGGGCGGTGACCTCCTGCAGACGGTCTTTGGGCACGTTGCACAAGAGGTACCGGTTGGCTCTGGCGTTCACGACCGAGCCGAGCACCATCGTGAGGATCCGGCGCGCCTCGTGGTCAATCGAACCGACTCGGCCGACCAACACGGCCTCGGACTCGAACAGCACCCCGACGGAGCGCAGTCCGTTGGTGCGAAGCGTGCTCCCCGTCGACACCAGGTCGATGATCGCGTCGGCCAGGCCGAGTCGCGGAGAGATCTCAACCGAGCCGGCCACCCGGACGATCTCGGCCTTGATTCCCCGATCGGCCAGCATCTTGGCGGCAATGTTCGGGTGTGACGTCGCGACGCGGCGTCCATCGAGGTCCTCGATCCGCGTCGCGTCGTCCTCCATCGGGACGGCCGCCTGCAACGAGCAACTCCCGAAGCCGAGTCGCAGCAGGACCTCAACGTCGCACTCACGCTCGTATATCAGGTCCAGTCCGGTGATACCGCAATCGACCACTCCGTCCTGCACGTACTCGGGCACGTCGTCGGCGCGTACGAACAAGAGGTCGATGTCGGCGTTTCGACAGTGCGCCTGTAGGACGCGCTCGCCCGGCTCCTGGGGCGAGACGCCGCTGGCCTCCAGGAGCGACCACGACGGCTCGCGGAGTCGTCCCTTCGACGGCAGCGCCAGGGTAAGCCGGCGGTTCATCGGCGGCCCCGCTTCAAGACGGCCCGGTAGCCGCCCTCGCCGTGGTGGAGCCACTGCGCGACCCGGGTCACTGTTGCGGTCGACGCGCCGGTCCGGCGCGAGATCTCCTGATAGTGGACGCCCTCGTTGACCAGCCGGGCCACCTGGAGACGCTGGCCTAACGCGTCCAACTCGGTCGTCGTACAGAGGTCCCGCAGGAATGCTGCCACGACGTCGGGGTCGCGCAGACGGACGAACGCGGCCACGAGCTCGTCGAATCGAGTCGCGGTCTCCGGATTGGCTCCGGCCGAGATCACCTTGCCACTAGTCATTTCATCATGCTAACATGCTAACATGCTGCTATGCAAGTCATCCCCGCCATCGACCTCCTCGGCAACGACGCCGTCCGCCTCGAGCAGGGCGACTACGCGCGCGTCCTCTTCCGCCAGCCCATCGAACAGTTCATGGAACGGATCGTCGCGACGGCCCCGGCACTCATCCATATCGTGGACCTCGAGGGCGCTCGCGACGGGGCGCTGCGTCCCGACGTCGTGCGCCGCTGCGTGGCCGTCTCGAACGCAATCCCCCTGCAGGTCTCAGGGGGAATTCGGTCGATTGACGCCGCGCACGACGCGCTGGTCGCTGGCGCCTCGCGAGTCATCGTCGGCACCGCGGTGTGGGCCGACGATACCGCGTTGGGGCGCTACGTCGCGTCGCTCGGCGAGCGGCTGGTGGTCGCCTTGGACGTGAAAGATGGCGTGCTCGCGGTGCGCGGCTGGGCCGAGTCGAGCGGGCTCTCCGTCCCCGAGGCGCTCGAACGATGCCAGCGGATGGGCGTCACCCGACTGCACGTCACGGCGATTGAACGCGACGGCACGATGCGCGGCCCGGACCTCGAGCTCTACCGCCAGGTGTGCGCGAGCGGCATCGCCGTTGTCGCGGCCGGCGGCGTGCGCGACGACACCGACGTCGAGGCGCTCGCGGCAGTCGGCTGCGAAGCGGCGGTGATGGGCCTCGGCTACCTCACGCGTCTCGGACCCTCGATCGAGGCGTAGTCGCGCGGCGCACGCCATGGAAGTTGACGCGATGGGACTTTATTCCCTATTGAGGCGACCGCATAATCACGAGTGGCGGGCCGAATGGGACCTTCTGCCCTAGGACCCCCTCCATGACGGGTGTCAGTCTGGACGTAGCGGAAAAACATTCAATCGGGAGTTATCATGCGTCGTAAGACATTGGACCTCATACTCAACTGGGTCGGCCTGCTGCTGACCGTTTCCTTCTTCCTCGGTGGGGTCGGAATGCTGATCGGGTACAACTTCACGAGCTCGCAGGTCAGGTCGCAGTTGGTCGAGCAGAAGGTCTTCTTCCCCACGTCGACCGAGCGCGACTACCAGGACCTCGTCAAGGCGAACCTCACCCAGTACGCGGGCAAGCAGGTCCTGAACGGCTCCGAGGCCCAGATCTTCGCGAACGACATCATTGCGGTCGACACCGCCTTGATTAGCGGCGGCAAGACGTACTCGCAGTTGAGCAACGCCGCCTTGGCCGACCCCGCCAACAAGGCCCTCGCCAGCCAGGTCGAGCTGGTCTTCCGCGGTGACACCCTGCGCGGACTCCTCCTCAACGCCTACGCCTTCGGCTTCATTGGCATCATCGCCCTATACGGCTCATTCGGCATGATCTTCGCTGCACTCATCATGCTCGTCCTCACCCTGCTCGGCATCCGCCACTACCGGCAGGCCGACCCTGCGGACATCGTCTAATAAGTTTGGTTCCCCCAAAGCAACTCAGCCCGGGCCCTGCGCCCGGGCTGAGTATTTGGTGACCACGTGTTTCGGGTTCAACCAAACACCAGGCAGAGCCGATCTTTGAATAGCGCCCCGGAGCGTGCGCTGGACCGTGCAGGACTTGAACTTGCGACCTCTCGCCAATACTGGGTGTTAAATCCATTGAGGCGAGTCCGTCAGAGTTCACCAAATTTGGCAGCGGAAGGACATTCGTTCAACTGCGCTTGCGACAGTTCGCCGAGATTCATTGGCTCGTTGACATTGGCACAGTCTGGGTTTCGAGAAGGCAGCGCCGGGCGCCGATCGCGCGGGTCCCCTGTTCGTGTGCAGAGAGATCCACGGAAGTGAGGCCAGGCGACACCGTACCCGAGTAGGGAAGATTGCTGAAACTCGCAATGGTGAGTCCGTCGAGGATGGTGAGAACCATCTCGTGAGCCGCCGATACGAAGCCGATGGTTCGGCGTTTAGTGGAGATTTTGGTTGATACGGGGTCATAATGACCCTAAGCGGCTGATTTATTTCTCAAATGTGCGCAACTCGCGGACCGTGGCCGCCGAACGCTAACAATTCTTCTGAGCAAGTTTAGATAGAAAAGCGGTTCCGGAGCCAGTCTGCGAGGAGTGGGTCGACCACTCGCAACTCCCCATCGATGTCGAGGAGATCTCCACTGTCGAGAAGGGTTTGGCGGGCGTGGCTCGCTGTACCCTTCGCCAGTTCAAGAAGATCCGCTTCGGCCCCGTAGATGCTGCCCGAGCGAGCAACGGAGCGGAGTACGTCACGTTCCCCTCGTTCGAAACCTGAGTAGAGGCGTTCCATACCTTCACTTGTCTCTCGGCGTACGTCGTCTATTCCGGCTGCCCACCAGTACGAATCGCTCGTCTCGGCATCCCAATGACGCCAGGACGCATCAGCGAGTTGCATGCTCCGTTGGGGGTGCCCGCCACTGAAATGGTAGATAAACGCTGCCAAACCCTCTGCGTCCCGTCCGGTCTGTTCGAACCCTGCACGAATCGTCTCTTCGAGGGCTGCAGCAGAGAGGGGACCGATTTCGAGGAGGTCCGCTTGGCCGTAAAACGGCTCCGCCCGATCGGTGAACAGGGTTCGCATCATCGACGGGTGCGAGCCGGCGAAGACGAGCCCGAGATCCCGGTAGTGGTGCTGGATGGCCGTGCGCAGGAGTCCGGCCGCCCCGGGAACACGAGCGATTGACGAGAATTCGTCGATGATGAGCAGCGTCGGCTGCTGCTGTGCGGTTCGAACGAGCACGTCGAGCGTCGACGACAGAACGATCGCTGGATCAGGGCGCTGGCGGGCTGGTCCAGCGAGTTCGACCTTGACCATTCCCAGGTTGAGCGACAGTGTCACGGCGAGGTTCCGGGCGGTGGTGTGCCACTTGCCAGTCGGCGCCGCGAGAGCGTTATCGAATCGTACGGCGACGTCAGCGGATGACGCCACCTCGTAGAGGTCGACCCAGACGGTGGTGACTTCGCTGAGCTCAGAGGCCACCCGGTGCAGCACGCTCGTCTTGCCGTACCGACGTGGGCCGAGGAGTGCGGTGACCCTCCGTTCAGTGACTCGCTCCACAAGGTCGGCCACGAGTTCGCGGCGTTCTACCACCTGGCTCGGCTCGAGCGGCCCTTGGTACGGGAACGGCGACACTTCCACAGATGCAGGGTACCATAATTCGGCACCATTACGGTTCTGTTTTATAGAACCTTTTCGGGGTCTCGGGGAACCGCAGCGGGTGGCGTCTGCGGTTAGTGGGTTGCCCACATTTGGAAGATAAATCAGCCGCTTAGGGTCATTATGACCTCGTATCAACCAAAATCTCCACTAAACGCCGAACCCTCGAAGCCGTAAGCGCGAAGGTCGTCGGCACGGACGACCGCGGTAACGCCGGCCTCGTCGAGGAGGCGCCACTTGAGAAGGATCTCGTCGTACGCGGCCTCCGTGGACATCCGGTTCACCATGACGTCGGGCGTGACAAGGTCGGCGCTACGCGCCGCTTGCTCGTTGTGGAGTAGGTCGCGACGGTGGAGCACCGTTTCCTTTTCGCGCTCGGGGCCCTCGTAGGCCAACCGACGGTGACCGAGACCGACCAGGTGGTCGGAAAGGACACGGGCGGGCGGCGCATGTCGAGATCGATGGTGACCAGATCGCGGTACTGGCCCTCTGCGTCGAGAACGATCACCGGGCACGTCGGCGCCAGGTCGCCATCGAGCATCTTCCGGGGCTCGCGAGGATGAGTCCGGCGATGTCGCCCGCCGTGGCCCGCTCAACCGCGAGCGGCCCGTAGTCTTCGTCTCCGCTCGGCGCGACCAGATTTAGCGTCAAGACGTCGCCCATTCCCGCCATCACGCCATCGAGCACCAGCGCGGAAAACGGTTTGGTGGGATCGGGACAGACCATCGCGACAGTGTTCGAGATCCCTCGCACGGGGCACTTGCGGTGCTGTTCACCCGATAGTCGAGCTGGCGAACGGCCTGGCGGACCCCTCCTCAGTCTTTGGGTTCACACGTCCCGTGGATTTCCCGTTGTCGACCAAAGAAAACGTCGCGACCTAGCAGCTGAAGAGCTCGGCGACGTCGCGGCCGGTCGCGCGACGAATCGGTCCGAGGGCGACGTTCACGCGATCATCGTTTCACAGTCCAACGCATTGGCGCACCACGCGATTACGGCAACGGGCGAAGGTGGCGGTCACTCGCCCCCACCGGCCGCCGGGGACGTCGCTCGAGTCACTGATCCGGCGACGAGTGCCAGGTAGTCCTCGGCGACCATTTCGTCAATGTGTCGAGGGACCGGCACGACGATGCCCGTCGGATCCACGGTGCCGGTGGCGACCGCCTCGAGGCAACGGGCCTGCAGCGCGAATCCCAGGTCCATCGACTCGATTGAGTTGCCGAGCGGGCTGGGACCGGCGAGGTTGACCATGTGGCCCTCGCCCAGCAAATGGATCGACCGCCCATCGTGCATTCGCATGGTCTGGAGGCCAGGGGTGGACGACGAGACGACCCGCACCGACGAGTCGGTCATCAGGGAGACCACGTCAATCTCGCGGGGAAAATGACCGGCGTTCATGAGGATGGCGCCGTCGTGGAAGGAGGCCAGGTCCTCCACGGTGACCACGTGATCGCCACCCGTGGCGGTGATTATCACGTCCGCCTCGGCCAGCGCGGTCGCGCGGGCCTGCACGTCAAATCCGTCGAGACACGCGTTCAGGCGAAGCACCGGATCAGTCTCGAGCACGGTGACGAGCGACGACGCGTTGCGAAAGTTGGTGGCGATGCCGCGCCCGCAGGGTCCGTACCCGAAGACCACGACCCGCTTGCCCTGGGTTGAGCGATTGGTAATACGCATGAACGATTCGAAGACGCTCTGGCCGACCGCGTGCTGATTCTCGGCGAACTGTTTGATCGGACTGTCGTTGATCACGAGAATCGGCACCGTCAACTTGCCGAGGAGACCTCGAAGGCGCGCCCGGCCCGACGTGGTCTCCTCCGTCCCTCCGAGCAGGCCCTCGTAGGGGTCCTTGAGGTAGCGGGCGAACAGGTCGCCTCCGTTGTCGAGGATGAGCTGAGGAGCGAAGTTCAAGATGGACCCGAGGTCGTCGTCGTGGGCGTACTCACTCGGCGAGAGACCGGCAATCACCTCGACGCCGCGCCCGCGTAGGTAGTCGACAGTGTCGCCCTGGGTGCTGTTGAGGTTGCCGGTGGCGACGATCCGGGCCCCGCCGCGCTGGAGAGTCGTGAGCAGCACCGCCGTCTTGGGCTCCAGGTGAATGCCGGTGCCGATGGTCATCGCCTCAAACGGTCGGGTGGCCTCGAATTCGTGGGCGATCCCCGCAAGCAGCCGGCAGCTAGAGGCGACCCACTCGATTCGTTTCGTCATCGGACCAACCCCTCGAACTCTAAACGCGCATCGTAATCAGCCACGTCCGCGCATCGAAAACAGCCACACGTGATTGCTGTTCCTAGTCTTTCAGACCGGCGGCTTGAAGCCACCAATTCTCAGGACTTCCTCGTTCGGGCCCGGCGCTTAGCGTCTTGGAGGCGGTGGCTCTCACCCTGCATCTCGATGATCTTGCAGCGGTGAGTCAACCGGTCGAGGGTGGCGCCGGTGAGGCGTTGCGAGTCGAGAACTTCGGTCCACGTCTCGAAGGACAGGTCGGTCGTGACCATGACGCTGGTGCCTTCATAGGCGGTAGCGATGACGTCGAGGAGCAATTCTGCGCCAACCTTGGTCGTCGACACGTAGCCGAGCTCGTCGATCACCAGTAGGTCGCGTTTCGACAGCTGCAACTTCAGCCGAGATAGCGTGCGTTGGTCCTTGGCTTCAATCAACATTGTCACGAGCTCGGAGACCCGAAAGTACCGGACCTTGAACCCCTGAGCGCAGGCCGCCGCCGCGATGGCCGTGACGAGATGACTCTGACCGGTGCCGGAGTTGCCGACCAAGAGCACGTTCTCGCGCTCGGTGTTCAACGACCCTCGAGCGAGCTCGAGGACCTGCATCTAGTTGACGCTCGGCCGTGACGCGAAGTCGAAGCTCGCCAGGGTATTGGTAG